>JAFXVI010000002.1 GCA_017524595.1 Lachnospiraceae bacterium
CCTTTATGATAAGATAAGCCGCGTAGTGATTTTGCAGGAATGGCGGAATGGCAGACGCGACAGACTCAAAATCTGTTATCCGTGAGGGTGTGTGGGTTCAAGTCCCATTTCCTGCATAAAAAAGATCCCGGCTTATGCCGGGATCTTTTTTCATTGAACTTTGATGATCACTCCGTGATCAGGGCTGTCGCATATTCCGTCGTGTCAAAGGTAACGAAATAATCATCCAGCGTCTCTGCCCTGCGGATCTCCTGTACGGAACCGTCCTCTTTCAGCAAAAGCTCCGCGCTCCTTAATCTGCCGTTGTAATTATAGCCCATGGCATGACCGTGCGCGCCTGTATCATGGATATACAGGAGGTCTCCGTTCTCAACAGCGGGGAGCTCCCTGTCCACCGCGAATTTATCGTTATTCTCGCAAAGCGAGCCGACGACGTCGAATTTGCCGGCAGCAGGCTCATTTTCCTTACCGAGGACAGTGATATGGTGATACGCGCCGTACATGGCAGGCCGCATGAGATTGGCTGCACAGGCGTCCACGCCGATATATTCCTTATAGATATGCTTTTTATGGATCGCCCTTGTTACAAGGCTCCCAAAAGGTCCCAGCATGAATCTGCCCATTTCGGTATAGATGGCAACATTTCCCATACCGGCTGCGGTAAGGATCTCATCATAGACCTGCCTTACGCCTTCGCCGATCGCGAATATATCATTGGCCCTCTCCTCAGGGGTATAGTCGATCCCGACCCCTCCGGAAAGATTTATGAAAGCAATGCGGATATCAAGCTCCGTGGCTGCTGCCTCTGATGAGCTTCCTGTTGATGCCGCTGCATCACCGCCGCCTTCAACTACAAGAGTCTCCTCGTAATCCTTACCATAGGTATCAATAAGCGTTGCCTCGTAATCTGCGTGGAAGAAATTCTCCTCACCGAGTGCCTTTATCTCATCATTTAACCAGTCAAGCAGCGTTGTGTTTCCCTTGCTTACGGCAGGAGCTATCGTATCCTGGCTTCCAAGCGAGGGTATTCCCACAACATAGCCCTCATTTTCAAGCGAATATGCGATGACCTCTGTATTATCGTTAGCCCATGCAACACCTGTCCCATTCTCGAATGAAGTCTTGGCTGTTGCGTAGGTATCAAACTTCTGAAGCTTTATCTCCGGATTGTTCTTCTCAAGATAAGTCTCAGCGGTGGTTCCGGATATTACTATAACCTGCTCGCCTTCCGCTATATCATCAAGGCTCTCTATAACGTGATCCTCATGTGATACAACACCAAGCGCAACATTCATATAGGGAAGTGCAAAGTCAACCTTCTCGGCTCTCTCATCAGTTACCGTGAAGTTGGCAAGCACTATATCGACCTTACCTGTCTCAAGATACTCAACTCTGCTTGCCGCCTCGGTTGAAACATAATTGATCTTGACTCCGAGATCCTTACCGATACGTTCTGCAAAATATACATCATATCCCTGATATGCTCCGTTCTCATCCACATATCCGAAAGGGTTCTTATCGGAGAACACTCCGATATTAATGGTTCCGCTCTCCTTGATCTCATCAAGCGTCCTGTATATCTTATCTGACGCCTGAGTTCCCTGACCGGAACCTGCAGCCGCCGGTGTGCCCGCAGCACATCCTGTCAGTGCTCCCAGTGTAAGTGCGATTCCGGTTACAAATGACAACAATCTCCTTTTCATAATTTTTCCTCCTCTGTGTTTCTTATTTTTTGCTACTATAATGCAATTTGGCGTATTTTGCAAATACTCTAAATCTATAATTGGTTATAGCCACAGGTTATAACACCCTTATAATCTCCTGAGTACATTTTTCTCCCATAAATACGGATACAGCTTACTCCATGCCTGTTCGCCCATTGCAAATGTTGCCGAGGAATTATTTATCACTTCCAAAACCCCGGATGCTGTCAATGCAGGATCGATAAGATCGCAGTTCTTAAATGATGATGATGAGATCATGTCCATGAAGTATTCCTTAAGCGGACCCTGCATCCATTCAACTATAGGGGTGTTAAAGCCTATCTTTGTCCGTCTGTAAGCTATCTCTTTCGGCATATAGGGAGCCATGGCATCCCTTACGATCGATTTCGAAAAGCCCCCGTGCAGCTTGCTTTTCCATCCGATAGACATGGCGAGTGTCACTATACGATGATCCATGAAAGGCATCCTTATCTCCACGCCGTTTGCCATGCTGTAGCGATCGTAATTACGCAGAAGCGTCGGAAGGATAGTCTCATGCGAAGAAGCATACAGTATCTTATTTAACGTGTCCATCCTCCTGTATCGTTCATCGCCTGCTGCCCTGACGCGCTTATATCCTTCTTTTCCGCTTCGTAATCTGTCCTTTATGCTCCTCTTTATATAGTTAAGGTAAACCGATGTCTTTCCTTTACTCTTAAGCGAAATATTGCTACCGTCATCCGGAAAGCTTCCTGTATATGCATCAAGCACCATATCACGCTCTTTAGCGCCCCTTGCATCCCTGAGCGCATGTATAAAATCAAACGTATATCCTCCGAAGAGCTCGTCAGCGCCATGGCCGTCTATAGTAACCAGTGTATGATCCTCACGAAGGGCACCGTACAAGAGCATCATAGGGATCGGACTTGTAAGATAAACATCTTCAAAAAGATAGATAAGATCATCAAGCTTCGGGAATGCTTTCAGAGGATCTATCGTTACGAAGGTACTGTCTATGCCGAGATAATCCGTTACTTTCCTTGCGTATTCCGACTCATCCATTGTTGTCCCCGGAAAAGTCGCAACATAGGCATGTTGCCAGTCACGGTTCATCCTTATATCCTTATCATTCCCCGACAGATATGCCATTGCGCAAATAGTAGCCGAAGAATCAAGACCTCCCGACAGTGCGGTTCCTATGGTGACATCGCTTCGCATCCTTAACTTGCAGGCATCAAGGAAGAGATTTCTGAATAATTCTGTCTGTTCCTCATACGAATCGGGAACAGTTACAAGATTATCAAGCGTATTCCACCATCGCGTGATCTTCATCCCGTTCTTATCGGCATACGCATAAGACCCTGCCGGGAAACGCTTAATACCCTCTATCACACATTCATCCGTACTCTCGTAAAATACTATCCTTTCAGGATCGGTCACAAGAGAGCGGTTCGGCTTGATCTCATCCATAAGCGGTGTGATCACCTTCATTTCCGAACCGAAAGCCAATGCCGCACCATTGCCATCACCATCCGGCTGAACATAAAAAAGAGGCTTGACACCAAACCTGTCCCTTGCGATAAACAGCTTCTCTTGCTCTCTATCCCATATAAGAAAAGCCCACATCCCGTTGAAACGTTCCAAGCACTTTTCGCCCCATTCCATATAGGAAGCAAGCACGACCTCCGAATCCGAATCGCTTCTGAACTCATAGCCCACAGCCCGCAGCTCATCCCGCAGCTCAACGAAATTATATATCTCTCCATTAAATGAAAGGACATAGCGGCCCGAATCGTACGGATACATCATCGGCTGTGCGCCGCCTTCCGTAAGGTCAAGTATCGCAAGCCTTCTGTGCCCCAGAGTAGTATCCTTTTCCTGCCACAGACCGCGTCCGTCTGGTCCCCTGTGTTCCATGCGGTCCACACATTTATCCGCCAGTTCCCTGTCTATCTTTTTATTTATTACACCGAATATTCCACACATATCATTAATAATAAGTATTGATCCCGATCAGGCTGTCTGAATGTAGTCTGTTGCATCATCAGGCATCGATCCGCCCATATTTTCACCATCTGTTACGACTGCGTTATTATACTCTGCTGCATATTCCCCGGCAACATTCATTACAGCAGCTTCCGCATTCTCTATATTTTCTGTCGCATTCTCTCCGGCAGCTATTGCCTTTTCTCCCGATGTCCTAACCGTCTTTACCGGCTTTACCTTTGGCTTTCCAAACGGAAGTTTCATCTTTATCCGGTATTTAAGCACAGTAAGCATTTCCTTAGCCTTGATAGCCCTGTAATTATACAGATATTTCTCCACATCATTAACTTCAGGTGCTTTACCGGGCTTTTGCGTATCATATAAGAAAAAATCACGTCCTTCTATTTTATACATTACATTTGCGTCTATCGGCCTCAGATTCCTGCCATAAGTCTGCAAAGCCCTGTAAGGCAGGCTCCTGCAGCTTAACACATACCGTTTATACCCGCCATTCTGCTTAGTCCCATACATATCCACACTGGTATCGCCCTTTGCTGCTTCGGGAAGTCTGCTATCAAGGCACATGTTCTCAAAATATGCATCGTATTTCGCCCTGCTTTCCTCCGTATCTGAAAAATGAAAATCGATCTGTCCATACCTGCGCATACCCGCTATCGGTACCTGAAGATCATTTACCCCGGCGCTTGCATGTGTCCCTTCATCACCAAAATTAGTCGTAAAGGATACTCTCGGGTAAATAAAGTACCGGTCTGTATCTATAAGGAATTTGATGAAATATTTAAGCCATGATTTCTCAGACCATGACGATACATTCAGCGGAACATTATCACCCGCAATCTCATCATCCTTATGTATCTCATACCATTCCCTGAAAGCTTCCCACTGTTCCGTACTGAAAGCCTGTCCCCACGAAGATGCAAACTGAAGGTAGTAATTGTCATATCCATCATCTATTGCTTCAAAAGGTTCACGCGCATGTACGTTTAGCCTGTGGCTGTACAACGATATCCCGCCAACCCTCTTATCCAGCCTCACACGGTTCATTGCAGCATGCGAATACATAAAAAATGACGGGGACACATACAGGTCATCCTCAAGCATTATAATGCCTTCATATTCCCTTGAAATATCCCCGCACTCAAGTACATGCTCCTTAAGACCAAGATTAGTCTCATGCAGCCTTACTGATTTTTCCCCATGTTCCCAGACATAATCATTGGCAACATCCTCTGTCTCCGTACTGTCGCTCTTATCAACGCTTATTATAAGCGGTACGTCCACTCCGTCCGGATAATAAGCGTTTGTAAGCGAATCCAGCAACCGCAAAAGCGACTGCGGCCTGTTGTACGCAATAACAACTATCGCTGTTCTGTCCATCCCTTATCTCCCCTTTTACCTCTGAAAAATTATTGTGACATACGCTTTAAGAACATATCAACATCATCAAATTCACCGGATCTGACAAGCTTTTTTATATCATCCTCTTTCATATCCCACCATTTGATGCGTATAAGTTCTTCAGCCTGCTCTTTTTCAAACCGGCTTTTAAGCTTCTTTGCCGGAACTCCTGCATAAACCCCGTACGACTCAACATCTCCTGTGACAACGGCGCCTGCTGCCACTACCGCTCCGTCACCTATCGTTACTCCTTCAAGTATGCTGACATTATTCCCTATCCACACATCATTTCCGATAACGACCTGAACGCCTGAACTTTCATCAAGATATTTCATCTCTTTATAGGTATCCGAATCGGCATAACTGTAACCCGGCGCCGCAGATGTTGAATAAAACGCAGGATGCAAAGCAACATGCTTTCCGTCTACCGGATGAGATCCGAGTTCCGTTGTTACATCAGCGCCTATCGATACATATTTTCCTATTTTAGTATTGGAAATATCGCTCCTGCTGTTTATATAAGATCCGTATCCGACATACACATTTGAAAGCCTGGTATCCCTGCCTATATAATTCCTTCCTTCAAGCACGGATCCATTATTGATATATGAACCCTGTTTCATTATACTGTTCGTGCGTTTCTCGATCGACATGCGCACAAACGGATAACAGATACATCGATATAAGGTTGAACCAATTTCTTGCAGTTTACGCTTTATCATACATTTTTATCCTTAACGTCCTGTTTATCACATCATAAACAAACCGCTCACAATACGCAAGACAATAACATATATAGAAAATCATGTCCTGAATACGATTGGTATGCAGATAGTACTTATTATATATATAAAAGCTTTTGTAAAAATTCGGGAAGGCCTTGCGTTTTGATGAGTTGTACTCCTTCCTGATGCTTGCGGAATGAAGATGGTCATATCTTTCCTTCGTCAGAACACCGATCTTCCTGCCTATTTCCTCAAGGCGCCTTGCAAGTATTATCTCCTCGGCATACAAAAATGTTCTCTCATCAAAACCGTCAATTGCAACAAAGTCTTTCGACCTTATTACAAAAAAAGAGCCCTCGACCACACCGGCATCTACTATGCTGTGTTCCGAAGCCAGCAATCTCTTCCTGATGCGTTTCTTATCAAGCGTGAACCATACAAGAAAAAGGCTCTCTATCATACCGATGAAATCCGGCAACTTCCAAACATTATAACCCTGATTGACCAAAGGGGCCATAACACCGTAAGTATGATGATTACTCATATCACGTATCATATTTCTTATTACGGTCTCATTAACTGCTATATCCGGATTTGCAACAAAAATATATTCAGGATCATAATGCTCTATTGCATATCTTATCCCGAAATTGTTTCCGCTTGCATATCCGCCGTTAACCGGCGCCTTGATTATATCGACTTCAGCTTTCTTAAACAGATCCCGGAGTTCTTCATATGAACCGTCAGGCGAACAGTTATCGACAACCACCACTCTATCGATGCATTCATACTCCATCACTGTCCTCGTAAGCCGTTCGGTCACTTTTTTATCATTATAATTCAGTATCACCATAACAGCAGTATATCTCATGTATGCCTCCGGATCCTCCTGTTCTTAAAAATATAATATCATATAATAGGCTATCTTAACAAATATTCGGAAAATATGCCGCAAAAAATGAGCACATTTTTCCTTGTTATATCAGATAATATAGTATAAAATATGTTCGAACATGGAAACAAAAGATTTATAACAGGAGGAAATGCAATGAGGAAAATAACTAAACTGTTTGTTGTAACAGCTGCTCTTACATTATTATGTGCAGTACCTGCAATGGCTCAGGAAGTAACAGATCCCAAGACCATAATTACTGAACAGCAGTTTATCAAACAGCTGGCAGATCATCAGAGTACGGTTCAGACACAGGTTAATGCAGTTGCAGCTTCAATGGCTGATAAGAATGCCGCTGCACAGCAGATCGCAACAGTAGCCGGTCAGGTTCAGAAGTACAACAGGGATGAGGCAGATAACTATCTTAACTACCTTAACAAGGCAATAATCAACCTTAAGGAAACAGAGCGTGTCAAGAAGGAAGTTGTAGATAACTATACTACTCTTTCCAAGTCAAATGCCCAGTTTGCTTCTCTCCTTCCCGCAGCGATCAATGATTACAATGCAGCTGTTGCTGCAAGGGTTCAGTGGGAAGCCAATCTTGCTAAAGCAACACAGGATTTCGCAGTTATGTATCCCAGATAATCGGCTGAACGAACATATTACGAGCTAAAGATCACGGTCTTATGACCGTGATCTTTTATTTGTACGAACAGCAATAAGTATGTTATACTTGGCTTATGAATAATAAGAATGATAAACCCAATGTATCGATAATCACTGTATGCCGCAATTGTGGCGACAATATATCAAAAACACTTAAATCCGTACTTGCACAGGACTATTCAGATTTCGAATATCTGATCCAGGATGGCAGGTCTGATGACGATACTCTGGGAATAATAGAAGAATATAAACCGTTGTTTATACAAAAGGGCATTAAAATGGATGTTATTTCAGAACCCGACAACGGTATTTACGACGGCATGAACAAGGCTGTACTGCGGGCTTCGGGTACATGGATCAACTTCATGAATGCAGGAGACAGTTTTTATTCATCTTCTGTACTTTCAGAAATATTTAACAAAAGCAATTATCCCAACGCCGCTATACTATACGGCGATGCCGTGGAATACGAATATGGCGGCTACCACATGTTCCGCAAATCATTCGAAAGCATCGAAAAGCGCATGCCGTTTTCACACCAGTCCGCTTTCGTTAACAGAGAACTCTTAAGCAGATATCCGTTCAAGACAGATTACGTGATCGGCGCTGACTATGACTGGCTCCTGTCAATGTACAAGAAAGGATTTTTCTTCCGCGACACCGGCGTTATCACCTGTATCATCTCAAAAGACGGTATCTCATCGCTCAAGCTGTATGATACATATATGGAAACATTAAAGATAAGAAACAGCCATGGCATCAATGGCCCCACTGCTGCTGAACTCACGGTCAAAATAAGGGAAATGAAGCTGAAACAGTTTGTCATGGATCACTTCCCCGTATTTATCAAGAAACTGATCCGACGCTTCCAGCTTAAGGTGCGAAGGCAGAATGCCGATCTTATCATTCCCGAATGGGAAAAATAACAAAGATCAGAGTCTCGGATAAAGATATGCCGCTATCCTGCTCCAGTCAAACGCCTCTGATACATAAGCGGCAGTCCTTTTCGCAATTTCGTTCCAGGCATGCGGTTCATCACACATAGTTCTGAATGCTCCTGACAGAGCAGCGGCATCTCCTGCCTTAACAGCCATTCCGTTTTCATATTTATGGGATATGTCATATCCTGCCGGTACCATATCGGATGTTATGAGATAATCACCCCTGACAGCAGCTTCAACAAGTACAATGCCAAAGCTCTCGCTTAATGACGGCAGAACAAATATCCTGGCCTTATTGTATTCTTCATTTAATACAGCCTTATCAGTGATAATTCCCGTGAAGATCACCCGCTCCCTTAACCCGGGATACCTGGCAAAAAAATCATCTATATACGGTCTGAAATCTTCATCCACGCTTCCGACAAGGCGAAGCTTCCAGTCACTTTCCGGTGAAGCCTCCATATACATAGCATAAGCTTCAAGCAGGACATCTGTAGCTTTGTCCGAAGTTCCCAGATTCCCGACGGTAAGGATGGTGTTTTCCTTTTCCTTCCCCGATCCTGTATCTGAACAGTCAGCCTTACTTCCTTTATAACATCCGTTCGGAACATACAATATCCTGTCCCCGTAGAACTTCTTAAGGCGTTTGTACATCCCTGTCGTTTCCACTGATGCAACATCCGAACGTCTTATTGTTGCCCTCTTTATGATACCCACCGGATCTTTCTTAAGACAGCTGACAAGCCCTCTCGGATTCATGTCAAGCTTAAGATATATCTTCCCTCTGCGATTAACGAGCCGGTATGCCAGCTCATAAAAATAACTCGAAAGGTTTAGGTGATATATGTTCAGCACATCTATCTTACGTCCCTGTTTTAATATATACAACATCCCGTCAATGATCTTCCCGAAGCGTGTTTCCCTGATAAATTCAAGCTTAAGACCGTTCACCTCATTATTGACGTAACTATACTCCTCACTGTTTTTATATGTTACAACAGTGCAGTCGGCTCCATGCTCCTTCATAAGATAATACGGGATCATACCCACATCCTTTAGAAGATGTACATTTTCAGTTTTTAAGAACAAAGTCACAAATCTCATGAACAAATTATACCATAATAATCGTTTTTTGTATTTTCAAATGAAAGCTTATGTATTACAATGTAAATAACGAAATCGTTTAATCTGACAGGGTAAGGTAAAATAGAATATGAAAACAGTGAACCGGCATAAGGAATTCACCGCAAGCGGTACCCCTTATGCCAAAGAAAGAAGGTAATTGCTATGGGAATAAGGATAGGAATACTGGGCTACGGCAATCTGGGACGAGGTGTTGAGTGTGCCATTAAACAGAATGATGACACAGAGCTTTCATGTGTTTTTACAAGGCGGGACCCGGCATCAGTCAGGATCCTTACAGATGGTGTAAACGTTTACTCAACAAATGATATCTTAAAGCATAAAGATGAGATAGACGTCCTGATAATCTGTGGCGGAAGCGCAACGGATCTTCCCACAATGACACCCGAATATGCTAAAGACTTTAATGTAATAGATTCATTCGACACACATGCTAAGATACCTGAACACTTTGCCAACGTAGACGCAGCTGCCAGAGAAGGTAATCATATCGCCATGATATCCTTAGGCTGGGATCCCGGAATGTTCTCTCTTAACAGGGCTTATGCCAACGCCATACTTCCCGAAGGAAAGGATTACACTTTCTGGGGCAAGGGGGTAAGCCAGGGACATTCTGACGCAATAAGACGTATCGACGGCGTGCTGGATGCCAGACAGTATACTATACCGGTCAAGTCCGCAGTTGACGCAGTACGAAACGGCGACAATCCGGAACTTACTACCAGACAGAAGCACACACGTGAATGCTTCGTAGTTGCTGCCGAAGATGCAGACAGGGCCAAGATAGAACGCGAGATAGTAACCATGCCCAATTATTTTGCCGATTACGACACAACAGTTCACTTCATATCACAGGAGGAGCTCGACAGGGATCACAAGGGCATCCCTCATGGCGGCATGGTCATAAGAAGCGGCGTCACCGGATGGAACAAAGAAAACAAGCATATAATCGAATACAAGCTCACTCTCGATTCCAACCCCGAGTTCACTTCGTCTGTCCTTATCGCTTATGCAAGAGCAGCATACAGAATGAATAAAGAGGGTATGTGCGGATGTAAGACAGTCTTTGATGTACCTGTCGCATATCTGCTTAATATGAGTGGCGAAGATATGCGCGCTCATTTACTATAGATCATTAAGAGGATTAACATGGATAACAGCAATAACAACGAACTGATGGCTGCGGTAGCACTCACATCCGATTACGACAGGATCGCTCTTATAGATACCGAAAACGGTCGTGTGCGCAGCAATGATAATATAAATATTTTCTCATCCCGTGTGGAAGGTAATTTTGAAAAAATAAGCTATGAAGGCCAGCTTGGGAGCTTCGTCGAGCAGCTGGTGGCTGATGAAGACCGCGGCAAGCTTATGTCAGCAATGGAGCTGGAAATGATTATCAGCAGTCTCTATACAAGGAAGGCATACTATGTCAATTACCGCGTTAACATAGATGGTCAGCTTAAGGATTATCAGACAAAATTCTGCCGCGTTCCCTCTACTGACAACAGATTCATTGCAGTCGGAACATACGATATCAGCGCTCCTCTGAGCGAATTCCTGCACCGCGTTGATTCAGCCAAGCGACAGGCCGAAGCCATAAATGATGCCAAGAATCAGTTCCTTACTAATCTTTCACATGACATCCGTACTCCTTTAAACGGAGTTATGGGCATGATGGAAATGGCCAAACGAAATGTAACAGATGTTGACAAGGTCAGCCGGTACCTCGAAAACATGACTAACGAATCCAATCATCTTCAGTCACTGCTTAACGATGTTCTGGATATAAGCAGCCTTGAAGATAATCATGTGACCATCATAAACCGTCCCATTAACATCTCTCTTTTTGCAGAGAACTGCGTATCCATAGTCTCGGGCAAGCTTTTAGGAAAGGAAGTAACTCTTACCACCGAGTTTTGTGAGTTGACGCACCCTTATGTTCTGGGTGATGAGATGCATCTCCAGAAGGTACTTGTCAACATACTTGACAATGCGATAAAGTTCACGCGCGACGGCGACATCATATTCTTCAGGTTGTATGAAAACGTCGTAGATAATGACAAGGTCTCTTTCAAGTTCGAAATAGAGGATACGGGAATAGGTATGCGCCCTGAATTCCTTGAGCACGTTTTCGACCCGTTTTCACAGGAATTCAAAGGATCCGGCAATTCGCAGCAGGGTTCGGGACTCGGACTTACAATATCCAAGAAGCTTATCGAACTTATGGGGGGAAGGATCAGAGTTAAGAGTACTCAGGGTATCGGTTCCAAATTCACCGTTAATATGACTTTTGACATAGACCATGAAACCGAAGAATCCTTATCCGGCAAGAAGACATCCAACAGGGAAAGCCTCAAGGGTATCAAGGTTCTTATAATCGAAGACGATAACATCAACCGTACCATTACCCAATCCATGCTCCAGGCCGAAGGCGCCGAGCCCTATATGGCAGTCACCGGTGAAGAAGGCGTTAAAATGTATGCTGAAGCACCATCCGGATTTTATGATGTGATCCTTATGGACATTGTATTACCGGGTATCGACGGACTTACAGCTACCAGGGAGATAAGACAGATGGGAAGGGAGGATTCCACTACCATACCCATCATCGCAACTACCGCCAATGCATTCGTTGACGATGTCAACAAATCAAAAGAGGCAGGCATGAACGCCCACCTCTCCAAGCCTGTTAAGGCTTCCGTTATGACGGAAACAATATTGAAATTCATTTGATCATTCGTATATCGGTTCGAAATCATCCGGGCCATGACCGCATATAGGGCAGAGATAATCCTTCGGGAGTTCGCTGCCCTCATATACATAACCGCAGATCTTACATTTCCATCCCTTGATCTTCTTATCAGTGCTCACCTGAGCCGGCTTCGGTTTTACATCATTCTGATAATCCGCATATGTAAGAGGCGCTTTGTCGCTTAATACCTTCGCGTCCGTAACCTCTGCGATAAACAGGGTATGACTTCCAAGATCGATACTGTCCGTTACCTTCAGGCTGAGCATTGCACATGCGCTCCAACCCATATAAGGTATACCGTTATCATCCTCAGGCAGAGTCAGTCCTTCGAGCTTGTTAACGTTTCTTCCTGACTGGAATCCAAAATGCTTTATCGTATCAAAACTTACTGATTTATCCAGCATACTGAGAGTAAATCTTCCGCTCTCCTTAATAAGTTCCGCGGTATAGTTCGCATTTATCACAGCCGCTGCGACCTTCAGCGGATCATTGGTAACCTGGATACAGGTATTGGTTATACATCCGTTCTTTTTATCCCCTGACCTTGTACCCACCATAAATACACCGTAGCTCAAATTGTATAACGCCTTTTTATCCATAATAGATCCTCCTGCATGCGTCATGAGGGATACCACCTGTGATGGAACCTTATGACTGTTTTCTGTTTATAATACGCCTTATACTGCCATCTGATAATAGCATCATCAGTTAAAGTATAAAACATTTAATACATTATTTCCATACCGCATTTCTCAAAGAAACGCACATTCCGCTTCCATGTGGTTCATGCCTAGTACCGGTGATGTCTTTCCATCAATATTTGTCATGATCACCTCATTAAGCTGTGTATCAAAAGACACGGATTTAAGGCTGTTAAGCACAGCATACTTTTCATTCCCGGTATCAGTTCCTATAACGAGCATCGGATATCTATCCCGCGCTTCACTGCATATATACGAAAGCAGCTTTCTTATGTATTCCTCACAGTCATTTTCAGCAAGCAGGAATGAAACAAACGCAAACCGTGCCATTTCATCATCCTTCGGTATCTGTATATAACCAAGATAAGGCAGCACAGGGTTTAAAAATCTGAACAGTGCATATATACCATGACTGCTCTTTACTACATACTGCTTAACCCTGTTCCTGTCCCAAAGAGCGCCTGCTGCCACAATGTTCCCCGCTTTCTTTAGCAGGCAGAAATCCTCCGAACAGATTTCTCCCAAATCTGACAGCCTGTCAAATACAGGAAACAGATCCTTTCTTTTTCCGCATGTGTTTAAAAAACGTACAATATCCGCTTCATCACCCGGAAGCCCCCGTGTCAGTTCATACTCATCGCATAAAAGGCCCGCTTCTCTCTCTTTTGATCTGCCAAAGATACGGCGGATTATATCCGATGTCTTAATGCCTGTTTGCGGGCTCAGTATATATGTCCTGTATCCACACAGCACTCTGGCATATGGCATGTATCTCCTCTTCTTATGGAGCATTCTCTGTACTTTATCATTATCACCAAGAAGCGAACAGAAATAGAGATCACAATCAAGCGCCATGCACATTTCCCTGAACATTTCATGCCAGTTGATGTACATATCATGCTCCTTAAGCCGCTTCATATTTGTAACATAGCAAACCTTACGCGGCACCCCGCCTATATACATCCTCCTTGGTATCGCGGCAAGTGTTGCCACTATATGTCCGTCCTCTTTTATCACACCAACCTTTGCATCCGGACTTTCCTTAAGAAATGACACATAAGGATCATCCCTTCTTGTATACAGAAGCTGCAGCCCGCCGGGCGTAATATCCGCTTCCATTATCTTAAGTATCCCCAGACTGTCTTTTGGTCCTGCAAATGCGAATACGCTTCGCATAACGGCTCCTCTCTTAAGGTTTTTACCCTTAATCCATGTTCTCCCCCACCGGTATCCCTATCCGCTTATCCAATTCAAAATGAAATAATATATTTACAAACCAGTAAGCAAAATTGATAAGCGGGACCTTCGTTCTCCTGAAACAAACGAATCCCCTTTTAAATATCGAACCAAACCGGAAAAATTCTTTTTTATACTTCCTGCACAGACCGCTCAGTTCTTCCGCAGTCAAACGCTTTGGTTCAAAGGATATCGTTCCGAAGGTATAACCTTCCTGAAGCCACCATTTATCACAGAGCAGCCTTCCCTCGTCCCTGAATCTGTTATAAGTCTCCGTATTGGGAAAAGTCAGAAGATGATTAAAAGCTATAACAAAGAATTCATGTTTTCTTGCAAACCTGAGCGTATTGATAAAACTCTCCTCCGTATCCTCGTCAAAACCGAATACAAATGAAGCATATATGCTTATACCGGCCGCATGTATCTTCTCTATAAGTTCATCACGTTCTCCCAGGCGCTGTGTCCATTCCTTGTTCATCTGTTTTAAATTGTCCTGATCAATGGACTCAAACCCGATAAGCACCATCGAACATCCGCTGTCACGCATAAGACGCAGAGTCTCGTCATCCCTTGCTATATCAAGGGTTATCTGTGTAGTCCATGTCACCTTGAGCTTCTTTATCTCCGTAAAGAGTTCTCTTGCAAAACTTTTATCCGAAAATATGCTGTCATCCACAAGAAAAAACAGCTTATGTCTGCACGCCTTCATCTCATTGATAATGTCCGCAACTTCCCTGTGTATGTATTTGGAATCATAATACCTGGCAATCGAACAGAACTCGCAGTTATGATAACAGCCCCGTCCTGTTTCAACCAGTGAGATCGGCAGATATTTTTTCTGCTGCCTTGCATATATCGAACGGTCTGCGATCTTATAATCTATACACGGTTTACCTGTATATCTTCTCTTAAGCGCCCCGGCCCTTGCATCGTCTATAAGCTCATGCATCTTATCGCCGCAGTTATTGATCATTACCGCATCACAATACTCCTCCGCCTCATCGGGCATAAGCGTAACATGATACCCTCCCAGTACGACCTTCCTGCCGCGTTTACGGAATTCATCTGCGATATGATACGCTCTCTTAGCGGTATATGTCTCAACTGTTATCAGCACAAGGTCAGTGTTTGTATCATAATCGATACTCTCTATCCTGTCATCAAAGAACTCTCTCTCAACATCTTCCGGGAGGAGAGTGTTCATGACCGCTATTGTCAGCGGCTCCATAAGCCAGGACTTTAGATATTTTTCACCCTTTTTCTTTCCTATCGCAGGTAATATGAATGTTACTTTCATGATCAAACTCCCGGGATATCTGAATTATCGCACATCACAGTCTCATCATACTTGTTGAAATTCTTCGCATACTTCCTGTATCCTATATTTGTTATAAGATATATGAAAAACCACCTCTTGATACGCTTTATGTCAAATCTCTTAAATATCGACTTCCATGAGTAACACAGCCGCCAAGCCTCCTCTATACCATCAAGCAGTTCCTGCTTCGTCATGTTTTTCGGTTTATATACCACATGCTCCACATCATACAACGCCCAGTCAGTCTCAGTTATACGATCCTGTTCTTTAAGTTCAGTGTAAAACGGCGTACCGGGAAACGGAGTGATTATCGAAAATCTTGGCAGATCGATCTTGGCATCCATGCACAGTCTGGCAGTTCTTCTAAACACATCTTTATTATCTTCATCACTTCCAAAAGCAAAACAGCCCATGACCAGGATCTGATTATCATGTAGCTTTTCCATCAGCCACTCATATTCATTAACTTTATTGACCCCTTTGTTTATGTCTTTCTGCGTCTCCTGATTGACCGATTCAAAGCCAAGCAGCAACCCCTTACATCCACTTTTCCTGAATATTTCCAACAGTTCATCATTATGTCCTATCGCTGTCGTTGTCAGACCAAACCACCACTTCTTAAGCGGGATCATGGCCGTGAACAACTCCTTCGCATACTTAATATCCGCTATAAGATTAACATCGGGGAAGATCACGAACTTACCCTTAAAAGTCTTTATCTCAGCGATCACATCCGGTACAGGTCTGGTGATCACATGTTTTCCGAATGCTGCGGGATAAGCACAAAAAGAACAGGAGTGATTACAGCCTCTTATGCATTCCACGGTATTTAAGGTTATATATCTGTCTTTTTTCAAAAGATCTTTGCGTGGTATGGGGCGGCCCGAAATATCTGCGCACGAATGCCCGTAATAGAATTCCTTAAGCTCTCCGGATACAAAATCACGCATGGCCTGCGGAAATGTCTCATCCCCAAGTCCCACCATTACGCTGTCGGCATGAGCCTTGGCTTCATCAGGCATCACCGTTGGGTGCACTCCGCCTATTATGACCTTTATCCCGCGTGACCTGAAATGATCCGCAAACTTATAGCTTCGTGCTGCGGTTCCGGTAATACAGGTTATGCATATAACATCAGCTTCAAGATCAAGCGGGATAGCCTCTGCTGTTTCATCATATATTACCGGCTCGGCATTAAGCTCCGCAGGAATAAGCGCCGCAAGAAGAGCCAGTGTTATCGGCGCATAATGCAGATTCTTGTGAAACATCCCGTTGTATCTGTGCATGGCTCCTGCCGGAGCCAGAAAAGCTACTTTCATGTTTTTACACACGACCCCACTGCCATAACAACATACATTATGAATACAAATACAGCAATGATCCGGTTGCCTTTCTGATACATTATTCCCTCACTTTCCCCCTCTTTCATGCATATGAGAAATGAAGGCACAGCCATAAGAGCGATTATTATCGCCACCGCTCCTCCTACCAGCTTAAGATAGTCAGTAAAACTGCTGCCTGATAAAAGTGTCAGAATGAGCGCAGGAACAGTTGCCAGTGCAAATGATATCTCACGCCTTACTCTTATCCCACCTGCTACTATATCTGCCACAGCGAGTCCTATGGACCAGAACGAAGTAAGCATCGCAAATATGATAAACACCGAACCGGCGATCATCACCGCGCCTCCCACCGCCTGCGCCCATCCGACTATCGCTATTTCAGTGACCTCACCGGATGTAATAACTGTGCATACTGCAACTGTCACGGACAGGACAAGATTGATGAGCAGCCCAAGCCATATTGCACGCTTTATATCTTTCTTTGTTTCACCATCCGAAAAAACCTGCAGGTCAGTATTCCCTTCCGCTGTCGGTGCACTCAAATACTTAACTACCTGCGGCACTGCAAATATCGCTGAAAACGAAAACATTATCATGCCATAGGCTGCCGCCCATTCCTTAATATTTCCGCACATCTTAATATCTGTACCGTTACCTGTATGCAGCGCTGAAAATATGCTCATAAGCAGCAATATTATCGCCATAAGTGATACTGACACTGCCTCGCCCGTACATACCGCTCCGAGTCCTGCAAACACTACTACAGCTGCAAACACAAAGAATATGATCTTTGCTGATACACAGCTTACAGGAAAAATGCCTGTGACGATCTCAGAAGCTCCTGAAATATAGGCAGAGAGGTTGGCGATAAGAACAACGACGAGAAGAATAAAAAAAACAAGCCGGATTATCTTCCCCGATCTGCCTCTGAAAAGATAATTATTGAATATGGCAAGTATGTCAGAGGTATCTTTAGTATGCAGGATCATTTCAGCTATCATAAGATGCATAAGCACGCTCACGATATAAGCAGCCGCAAAGGCCAATACGCCGCCGAGTACACCTGTGTGCACAACATAATAAGGTATCGCCATAACACCGCTCCCGATGCCGTTTCCCGCAACCACTGATGCAGCCTTGAACACTGCGTTTCTTCTGCTTCTCATATCATATATCCACCCTTTATTGTTTAAGTATATATGATAGCACTTTGAACCGCAATTATTGAATTTCTCTCCTGTCGTGTTATACTTTAAATGATATTTTCGTTTGAGGAATTTATAATGAATATTCTGCTTTTTCTTATAATCATACTTGCATACATTGTTTTCATAGGAATATTAAATGAGAAGGTTTTTCACCTCCAGTCCGACATTGCACTGATCCTGTTTTCCCTCATCCTGTCACTCGTTCTGCTTGTGGCAAGGCATATTTTCCCGGGAGGCATTCTCGATCTGTTCATTGACAGGATGGGCAGGTTCGGTTTCGAAGAATACCTTATGGACGGCGTACTTTGTTTCATGCTCTTTGCAGGCGCAGGTAAGGTCAATATGGGAAAATTCAAACAGAACTTAAGGCCGATAAGTCTTCTCGCGCTCCTGACAACACTGATATCCTCATTCTTTTATGGCGCTCTGTTTTATATTATCGCAAGACTGTTTTCCCTTCCCATGGATATCTGGATGTGCATACTGCTCGGATGCGTTGTATCGCCGACGGATCCAATAGCGGCAACCGGCATCCTTAATAAGATAGGACTGTCCAAAAACGTCTGCTCAGTCATCGAAAATGAGTCATTGTTTAATGACGGTACGGGAGTTACACTGTTCATCTTTGTCCGTTCCCTGATCATCCACAGCAGTGACAGTAACTTTGCCGTACTGATGTTCAAGGAAATAATCGGTGCGATAGCCGTTGCGCTTATAGTATCCTGGAGCCTGTTCAGGCTCATGATCATGACACGTGATCCGGTAAAATACATCCTGATCTCACTTCTCGATGTTTCAGCAGTCTATATGATATGCGAGCATCTCGGATTCTCCGGCGTGATCGCATCCGTGGTATGCGGAATGTATTTTTCCTACTCCATGGATAAGATTGAGCGCAGTGTGATAGTGATAGACCCGTCTGATTTCTACAGGGATTTCTGGGAGATACTTGAAAACATTCTCAATTCAGTATTATTTGTTATGATCGGTATGCTTGTCATCAACATAAAGGCAAGCAGATATGCCGCTATAGTCATTCCCGCTTCGCTCATAATACTGGTACTTTCAAGAGCAACAGGAGTATTCATAAGCAGTATACTTACCAAAAACGATATCCCCGGCAATTACAATCTAAAAGAATTCGTAATGCTTATGACATGGTCTGCCTTAAAAGGCGGCCTGTCGCTTGCCCTTGCATTCGGAACATCGGAGTACTTAAGCGCCGATGTATACAATATATTCATAAACGTTACTTATGTGACCATCTTCTTTACGGTCCTTGTACAGGGACTTACGGTAAAGCGTGTATATTATGCGCTTGAAAAGCATAAGGCCAAAAGACTGAGAGATCAGAGCTTAAGCATCAACTTAGGAAAGGATTCATTATGAAGATAATAATCGTAGGTTTAGGGCAGACCGGTACCACGCTTGTCAGTGCGCTTTCAAAGGAACATTATGACATCACGGTTGTAGATAAGGACAGGACTTTGGTCGACCGCACAACCGATAAGTTCAATGTGAATGGCGTTACCGGCAGTGGCGCCTCAAAGGAAACGCTATTGGCCGCAGGAGCCGATACGGCCGATGCTATCGTTGCGCTTACGCCTGTAGACGAGATCAACCTGTTAAGCTGTATGCAGGCCAAGGCTTTGGGTACCAGAAACAGCGGCGCACGCATTCTTATGCCTGATTTTGTACATGAAGCGGAAGCACTTAAAAAACAGTACAGCATCGATTATTTCGTCAAGCCTAAGTCAGATATCTCCGAAGAGATATTCCGCAACATTGGTATGCCGGGTTTCATGAAGCTTGAAGGGTACTGGGGTGACAACATTCAGATAATAGACTTAAATGTCCTTAACGACAGTCCCCTCGCAGGCAGGAGCCTTGCTGATATCAAGCATTCTATGAAGCTTGATATGCTGGTCGTTGCTGCCATAAGAAACGATAAGCTGTATATCCCCGATGGAAATTTTGTTGTTAACCCCGGCGATAATTTAGGCATTGTTGTATCAAAGACTGATATACAGAGTTCTCTCCAGACACTTGGCATCATCAAACGGACTGTAAAACGGATCGTGATCGTAGGCGGTGGTATTACCGGACAGTATCTGGCTGATATGCTCTATGAAACACATAAAGATATAACAATACTTGAATACGATGTCCACCGCTGCCGCGAACTCATGGAAAGATATCCTGATGCCAGGATCGCATACTCCGGCGGAGAGATACTGGATGTGCTTGAGGAAGAACATGTATCCGAAGCCGACTGCATCATCTCACTTACCGATAATGACGAAACCAATCTGGTCATCAGTATGTATGCATGGTCCTGTAATATACCGTCCATAATAACCAGAGTTGACAAGCCTGAACATGTAAAGCTTCTCCATCGCGTCAATATAGATATCACTGTGTCCGCAACCGAACTGTCGGCACTTAAAATGGTACGCTTCATACGTAATTGTGAAATGGGGAATTCCGGGAACGGGATAGGCAAGTTCTACAACATCGCAGGAAACAAGGCGGAGATCATGGAATTTAAGGCTCAGAGTGATTTTTCCGCCCTTAACATTCCATTTGCCGATAAAGCATTCCGGCTTAAAAAGGATGTCCTCGTGACTTCGATACTAAGGGAAGGCAGGCTTATCATACCTGACGGTAGTACATGCATAAAAGAAGGCGACTGCGTGATAATCACAGCCGCCAAACATTGCTTTATCAGGAGCCTTAATGGTATACTGAAATAACATCCACCATCATTAGCGTCCGTTATACCGCAATGCCAGCATCGTTATATCATCAAACTGCTCGGCATCGCCGACAAAATCATCAATATCCTTCTTAACATTCATAATGCAGTCTGCCGGTGATGCATCAGGTTCTATGTTAAGCGCAGCGAGCAGTCTCTCTTCTCCATACAGATTATAATCAATATCTGTTGCCTCGGTTACGCCATCAGTATAGACCAAAAGACTGTCTCCCGGTTCCAGAGTGAATTCATGCTCCTCAAAAACCGTATCATCCAATGCTGCCAATGGCATAAAATGTTTGTATTTAAGAAATTCATATTGTCCGTTCTTACGTCTTATGGCAGGATTCTCGTGTCCCGCGTTGACCGCCCTGCCCTCACCGGTAGACAGTGTTAATACAGACAGCCATACGGTAACAAAAAGTCCCATCGCATTTCTTTCTATTAGAGTACCGTTTACATCAGACAGCATTTCTCCCAGATCTCCCCCCGAATGTACTCTGAGCTTGATAAGGAGCTTTGCTATCATCATGAACAATGCAGCCGGAACGCCTTTTCCCGCCACGTCCGCTATAACAAGAGCCAGATGATCTTCATCGATCAGGAAAAAATCATAGAAGTCACCACCAACCTCCTTTGCAGGAGTCATGGATGCATATATATCAAAATCACCTCTGCCCGGGAACGGCGGGAATTCATTGGGAAGTATCGCTCCCTGGATCTTTTTGGCGATATACAGTTCCGTACCGATCCGCTTGTTTTCGGCGGTCATCACAGTAAGCCTGTCGACATAATCAAGCGTATCCCTCTCCATCTGCTTAATGGACTTGGCCAGCACTTCTATCTCACTGATCGTGCTTATATTTGTAAGAGCACCTTCTTCCGCCTCGCTGTTCTCTCTTGCGAAACGCGCTGCCTCCAGTGTTACTTCTCTCATCGGACGAACAAAATGTTTCCTCAAAAAGAAATAGGTGAAGAGAGAAGATATCAAAGCCAGTAACACGGTCGCTATTACGATGTTTAAGAGAAAATGATGCATTCCTCTGGAAAGTTCTTCCATCGGGCGCTGGACACACAGGATCGCACTTACATTTCCAGCACTGTCCTTAATGGGGATAAGAGAAGTGATATGAGGCTCTTTCCCCCTCAGATCATACTTCCGTATTACCGTTCCCCGCTCCAGACCATTCTCATAAATGTCCCTGTATATATTGCGGTATTCCTCATTTGTCGTTTCACGTCTGTATCCCACCGGCCATGGATCATAGCTGCTTTTTTCATTCGTGATATTTACTACTGATGTAAACTCGCCGTAATCGTCCGTATCCGGTCTTATCAGATAGATCAGCGTAACATCCTGTTTCTGACATAACGCGTCAAGCTTACGCCTCATGTCCTTGTATTCCTCACTCTCGCCGGAGGATCCAAGATAATCATCTATACGATCGCCGTCTATCACAAACGAGGCGGTCGCTGCTGTACGAAACGCCGCCTCATTGTATTCTCTTGTTAGCGATCTTGTAAACTGAACATAGCCTACAATACTCTGTATCGCGCCGAAAAAGAGTAACAGGATAACTGTTCCGCTTATAATGCGGAACGAAAGCCCCGACACATACTGCTTAAATGTTTTTTTTCTTCTAAATCCAGATGATTCTTTCATAGATCAAACAGATTCCACATAATCCCCGGGTGCTACGCCCCTATACCTCTATACGGTATACTGTGACAGATCCGAATTGATCTCATCAGAATACTGGTTAAGATTCTCGGATATATTTGTTATGTTTTCGGTTTCTGTCCTGAGCTTATTGCTCTCAGTTACGATTATATCACTCAGCCCGAGGACTTCATTTATATTCGATGCCTGTTCCTGCGTAGTCGCTGCATTGCTCGAAGCAACGTCATTGATCTTCTCTATACCGCTTGCGATCTCGATTATACCATCTGTTGCCTTGGCAACATCCCCATATATAAGATTAAAGGATTCGTTAGCTCCTTCAACGCCGCTCATACATGCTTCCATATCATGTGCACATATATCGGCCTTCTTATTGATATCAACAATATTCTTGGTGATGTCATCAACCAGTCTGCGTATTGTTTCGGTTGCGTTTGATGACTGATTGGCCAAAGCTCCAACCTCGGTTGCAACAACTGCGAAGCCCTTACCCATCTCACCGGCTCTTGCAGCTTCGATAGAAGCATTCAGCGAAAGCAGGTTGGTCTGCTCGGATATTGCATTGATCGTATCAGTTATGCCTGTGATCTCTTCGACTGATTTTGCCGTTGCCCTTATCAACGTTGTAAGTTCACTTATTGTATCATTAAGTGTGCTGACGTTCTTCGTCATGCTCTCCATCTCATCCTTGCCCTTGGCGGATGCTTCGAGGGTTTCATCACAGAGCATCTTAACATTCTGAGCATTCTGTGCAAGTTGTCCGGATGTTGTCGCAAGTTCAGTTGCCGCATGGGCTATATCTTCTATCGAAGTATTCATATCCGAAAGCGTGGCATTAAGCTTCTCTATCGATTCACCCTGATTTTGGTTGGCATCAGAAAGTGTATGCGAAATATCAAAGCATTCTCCTGCCCTGCTGTTCATTGCTCCGGAAATGCTCGACAAACTGTTGAGGGTAGATCTCATCTTCTCAATATATTCATTCAGGCTCTCAGAAAGAGTCGTGATCTCGTTATTTCCTTCAGGTACAAGAGTAACGGTAAAGTCACCCTTGCTTATATCTGTAATACGCTCCGTAACAGTGGTTACCGGATTTATCGCCCTGCTTATTATATAATATATCAACAGCGAGAACAGTATTATAAGGATTATAGCGCTTGCAAAAGTTACGAACATGACTTTCAGGATCATGTTACTGAGCAGGCTTGATGGAACGGCGCTTACAACCGCCCACGATGTTTCTTCTATATCCGTTGCCGTAAACATCATGGATCCCGCTGCGGTCTTTGCAGTCTTTACCTTGCTGCCATCAGCATTGTTGCTCGTATCAAGCGAATCAAAAACAGCACCGAGTCCTGCAGCTACAGGATCCGTTGTATCTGCCAGCGTCTGCCCGACACATTCAGGCACATTGCTGACAAGGATATCCTTTGTCTCTTTGTTGATTATATAGTATTTTGCATCAGGAGAAATTGAGCTAAAATCATTTACTTTCTCAGCAACCTTATCAAAATTGATATCACTGCTCAACACCACATTGTCCCTGACCATGATCGCACATGCAAGACAGGTCTTGCCGGTTGATGCATCCACATAAGGTTCTGATGAATATATCTCACCTTTCTTATCTATCGCACCCTTATACCATGGTCTGTCGGTAAACTCAAAGGTATCATCCGGTACCCAGCCGGAACCGTCAAGAAATGTATTTGTATCACCGTACGCCATGTATATATCCTGTGAATCGGGATCCGATGCTGTGATCTTAAGGAGCATTGCCAGCATGTCGTCATATGATGGTTCAGGTATATTCTTTATGACATCGGCGGTCTGGCCAACCCTTTCCTCAATACTGCTCCACCAGTTCTGCACTTCACCCGCATAAGTAACGGATTCCCTCGCAAGGATATTGTTTGTCAGCGACTGGATGTTATCTGACGCAAGCTTAATGCTTATCTGAGTAATAATGACGATCATTATGGCTACGTAGATAATAATCTTGCTCAAAAGCGTTTTTTTCAGTGATTTTCTTTTTTTCGATTTCATTTCAAGATTCTCTCCTTTATTTTTTTATCAGATAATTTGCGCGTACATACTATTGTATCACGTATTTGTAACATTTTACATAGTTTGTGATAATTTTCTTGATTTATCTGAAAAAATCTCATCCTCATTTTCTAAACCGTAAGTTCTATCCTGTTGCCCTCCGCATCTGCTATACAGCTTTCATAATATCCGTCACCCGTTGTTCTGGGTGCACTCAGGACTTCATAACCATCCTGTTCAAGCCTTGCTGTCAATTCATCTACGCTTTCCTTACTCCCTGTGGAAAAAGCGAAATGCGCATATCCTGTATGATCAGGAACCTTCTCAGGATCTGCCATCTTCGGTTTATTCATGATCTCAAGCCTTGTCCCATCATCAAAAGATACGAAATATGAACGAAAATCAGTCGTTTTATTGTGATATCCGTCATTTGATCTGCCGTCAAAATATCTTACAAAAAAATCTCTGGCCGCCTCAAGATCATTTACATACATTGCAACATGTTCTATCTTCATCCGATCTTATCCTTTAAATATGTGAGCAGATTCTCACGGGAAGTTGACTTAAGAATATAACCGGTTGGTTTCAAAGCCATAACACGCTGAACGCTCTCCTTGGTACCGACTCCCGTAAGGAATACAACAGGTATATCCTTGGTTTCGGGTTCCTGTCTTAACATCTGAAGTACCTGAGGACCGTCCACGATAGGCATTTCATAATCAAGCAAGATAAGATTGACCCTGTTTTTCAACAAAAATGTAATGGCCTGCATACCTGCAGTCACGATATCCGTCTGATATACGTCTTTGATCCATTCCCTAACCATCTTGGCATAAGAAGGATCATCATCAACGATCAGTATCCTTTTCTTTCCGCCTGACACCCCTGGCCCTGAGATCGCATTTTCTATCGCAGGGCTAAGCACATCCATCTCTATAGGTCTGTCAATCCACGTATAATC
>JAFXVI010000015.1 GCA_017524595.1 Lachnospiraceae bacterium
CGCTTCAATAATAGAGGATATCCCTGCTGACAGAATGGGATATCCCGGAGAAGTCGCCGATCTGGCACTCCAGCTGTGCAGCGGCAATCAATATCTTACCGGCCAGATCATAACACTTGACGGTGGATGGATGTAACTACCTTATCTTACAGTTCCATGGCAATACCGTATACCTTAGGGTTCAATATCTTGATATAATCCATATGCTCATTCATCAACTCTATATTGTTATCATAGTCTTTATGGAAATATTTTATCAGGTTGAAGAACGCCCAGGCTGAATTCGCATCCGGATATTGAGTTGCCTTTTTGAAATATTCCCTGGCACGCGACTGGTCGATGTATTCGCGGCGTATGACTTTGCGTCCGTCCGCCTCGATCTCTCCTGTCATATAAAACAGGCCCAGACGGTTTGCCGCATACGGCTCATATTTATCGGCTGAGAGCCTTAAATATTCAACATATCTGTCGATGGCTTCACTTATATACTCATCAGGCTCCGACAGTTCACATGCGACAATGTTACTTGCTTCCCTTGCCGCCAGATTGTTGCATGCATATACATAGCCTGCTGCCGCAGCCGCTGTAAAAAACGTATCTGCAACCTTAAGGCACTCCCGAGCATTACCACATGATCCGCTCCTTAATGATATCCTGTCAAAATCACGCTCCTCGATACATCTGATTATCACAGGCTTAAGTGCCTCAAACTTTTCCTCATCCGAACCCGCTTCCAGAAGTATCCTGCCGATAAGATTAACCGCTCCCGGTGCATCCGCATAGGTTATGCATGATGAAGCCAGTTCGAGTGCAGTCTTCAGGCGCTCAATATACGGCATTGAATCTATAAGACTGATGCTTTCGCTCTTTTCAAGAAAGGAACTCTTCCTGTAGTTCACAAGATAATAACCAATATTCCAAAATGCCTGCGGATATGATCTTCCGTCACAGCTCCATCTTCCATTCTCTGAAACAGTAATGCCCGCCGATCTTAAATACAGCCCAAGTGCTTCCTTATACGGATTTCTCCTTAGTATCTTCTTATAAAATACCATATCCGCATAAAGCTTGGCTGCAACCTTGTTCCCGGTATCCGCCATGCACATTATCTCGCGTTCTGCAGACTGCGATGCTATGCCATATTTCTCAACGATCTTCTCCATATACTCTTTCATGTCCGCTTCATAGCTTCCGTCGCACTTGAACTTGCTCATATATCATATCCTCCGCATTCTATATATACGAAATATATTATTTATTTATCCCGAGCCAGGGGAAATATCTTTATCCGGTTTGTCCGTTACCCCGAACTAAGCGAAGTCTCCTTATCTTTTCTGTCCGGCAACCTGATCTGTACAAGGATGATCGCAGCAAACATTATCACACATCCGGCCACCTCCCGTATGCTCATCCTCTCATGCAGCATAAATGCGCCTCCCAATACCGCAAACACAGCCTCAAGGCTCATTATTATTGAAGCCGGCGCAGGGTCTGCGAACTTCTGTCCTACCATCTGAAGTGTATATCCCATGCCGCCGGACACTATCCCACAGTACAGGATCGGCAATATAGCGATCTTCACCTGCTGCGCTGAAGGAACCTCGAAAATAAAGGCAAGCACTACGGAAATAACCGAGGCAGTTACAAACTGTATCGCAGAGATCGTCACAGGCTCACCTTTCGTTGCAAAATGGTCACAGCAGAGGATATGGCAGCTGTACAACAGGGCGCATACGCACATCAGGGCATCTCCCTTAGTAAGCATCAACCTCTCATTTATGCACAGAAAATACATCCCGATGATACCCGTAAACACCGCCACCCAAACAAGCCAGGTATTTTTCTTCCTGAATACAAAGAAGCTTAATATCGGCACGAGCAGCATATACATTGCCGTTATAAAACCGGCCTTGCCTGCCGTCGTATATACGATGCCCATCTGTTGGAACAGTGTTGCCGCCACAAGGACAGTTCCACAGATAACGCCTCCTTTGAGATTGTCTCTCAAAGGTGTATCAGACCCTTTTCCGCGCCATCTGGATATTAAATTGATCACAAATGCTACTATACCGATAAACACGGCGGATATTATTTCCCTTGCCGCCGTGAATGTCACCGGTCCGATATCCTCCATCCCCAGCCGCTGCCACGCAAAACCCATGCCCCATATGGCTGCCGTAAATATCAGGATGAAGTTACCGAACATCTTCTTATTCTTCATCATAGATACCGCATAAGCCTGTGTTTTTCAAAGAAGAATCCGCAGTTAAGTGCATACAGCTCAAGCTCTTCCTTCTCCTCATCCGTGAACGGCTTATCGGCTGCATACATATAAATCACGAAATTGTATGCATCCAACAGCTTCTGAGTGAACTTAAGCGGATCCCCCACAAGAGATACGTCATTGCGCTCATACAGCAGGAACTTCTCCTGGTCTGCTTCATCTCCGCCAAGTATCTCAGCTTCAATGCCGCACATATGATAATAATACGCTACTCCCGACAATGCCTCTCTTAGCTTGTCCACGCTGTCTTCACTCTCTGAAAGGTCACGCAGGAACTGATGATATAATTCCTGATTTTCCTTGTTCATGATCACACGCTCCTGAAATTTTATGGAATAGACTACCATATAATGATATAAAAAATGACCCTTTTATGCAAGCATTAAGGGCCATTTTTCAGATATACCGTTTCATAAATCTATCTTATTAAAATCATCCTTTCAGATACCAAGTACCAACTCACTGTCATCAACAAGCTCAGCCTCAACACTCTTGCCGTCTGCGCTCAATCTGTAACTACCCTTGAAGGCCTCCACAGTTACATATCCCTCTTCATCGGTAACAACCTCTGTATCCGTCCACCACTCCTTGTGCGTTAAGTCCCGGAGCATTTCATAAGCCGGTTTTAGCGAATTATCTTTCCTTATAATGCCGCACGGAGCTCCCAGCCATGCACCGTCTTTATAATCCCATGTGGTGATAGCCTGAACAGACGGATGCGAAAACAGTATACGGTACATCTCTTCCATTTCCTTAACCTGCCGTTCTTCACCTTCCGGAGTTGTAGGCCATTCATCCACCTGCCAGTCATTAAGATCTTCTATGTGTTCCGGTATCAGATCACCCGATATCAGTGTATTCTCTGTAAAATGAAGCGGCAGACCAAAGCGTGAGAACCTCTCCAGCACATTGTATATCTTCTCCGTCCCCCAGTAACCCTGATGCTGGTGCGACTGTATGCCTATAGCGCTTATCTGAACACCCGCATCAAGGCATCTGTCTATAAGATCCTCATAAGCAGGTGATGTGTTAAAATCATTAAGCAAAAGGACCGCATCCGGATTATTGACTCTAGCCCTGTCAAATACCGCCTTTACAAGACCCACCTGTCCCTTGTCGTTACATATCCTTGTCACCGCATTGTCATATTTATCAAATACGGGCATGATAACGACTTCGTTTATTACATCCCACATATCGATGATACCCTTAAAATCAGTAACCTCACGGTCTATCCTCTCAAGCTGCTTCTTCATTATGGTATCGTTGTCATATTTAAGCAGCCAGTCAGCGCATACCGTATGCCAGCACAGGGGATGTCCCTTTATCTTCACTCCCCTGTCATCAAGATAGTGTGCCGCTTTCATTATCATATCTTTATCCGTCTTACCTTCTTCACGTTCATAGTTACCCCAGTAAAACGGCAGGGTTGCGTAATTAAATACATCAAGCCAGCTTTCTGTGACTTGGGCATATTCATCTTTCTTTGTTGCATATGGAAGAAAGACAAAGGCCCCACAACCGAACAGGAAGCTGTGCTTTACCTGCTTCACCCTGATCTCTTTATGTGAAAGGGGATTGCCGTTTGTATCTGTTAATCTGAGTCTTTTAATTACTTTTCTGTGGGAAATGTCCATGTTGTATTCTCCTGAAAATAATTTTCATTGTTGTCACAGGATCATAATAGCATAAAACGCATGTATTAGTCCATTCAGCGCTTTCAGTCATCAGCAGTATAATGGTCGGAGAACCACAACGACCGGGTTCTGACATAAGTCCTCAGATTCTCAGTATAATTGGCCCAATCTGTCCTTGAGTCCGTAGTAGCCAGATAGACCTGTTGATACCGGTCCGTACCCAATTTTGTTTTTTCGAAATACTTATGAAGATTTTTATACTTTCCCTCGATATCATCCACCTTATAATGGTTCATTTTGGCAGATTCAGCAATCTCGCCGGCCATCTGATCAACTGTAACCGGCAGGTCTTCAAAAACGCATCTGTAGTTGTTGTACTGCCGATATACTTCTTCCATGAAGTCTTCATGCTTGCTCAGGGTCTTCAAAATCGAGGTCTTGTTCCCTCCCACCAAAGAAATGAACTCGCCTGCACCGCTTCTCCTGTCACCAGTTATGCGATCATCAGCCGCACCTATATCCTTGCTTTGACAGGTTGCACCCATAGCATTATCCAGATCCCATATCGGGCCGGCGATCAGTTTGTCGCTATTGCTCTGACCGTCACGGTGAAAAAAAATACTTCCTGCACATACGTCATAATTTTTGACATACTCATGTACGAGATACATTCTGGCAAAACTCTCGACATCGATATAGTCGGAATAGTGCAGACCCTTGGAATTATATCCGTTGTCCGAACGAATGGCATCCCAGGCGTCCTGTAGCCAGACCCGGATAGCATCTGCAGCCGCCTTTTTGTTTTCAATGCTCATATCGCCGCTTCCATACTTACGAAGCAGATCACCACCCATCTTCTTGACCGTAATACGGTTATATGCGGGTTTTTGGTCATCCTCTTTCAGCCCGTCAAGCAGGAACTGGGGGTTTCCGCCGTCTTCAACAGAAGGCTCCAAATGATTGTCCTGCTCTATCAAAAAACCATTCTTTGGGACAAAAGAATCCATTTTAGGCGTAACGGTATAGCAGCCCTGATATTCACCGTTCATCCATACGTCCGACGATGTAGTATCCTGACCAATATTAAGCTCATAAGCCAGATGGAAACCAACACGATTGCTCAACAGGCTATGGTCGTTGACCTCTGCCAGCAAGGACCACTTTTCAGTTTTTTTCGAATCGATGCCGGGAAAACAGATCTTTTTATCCAATGTGATATTATAAGGCTTCTTATCTTTTGAGCTGCTCCAGGAGACGTTTCCACGGCCTTTCATTTTCGACAGAGTATACCAGATGCCGTCAATATTGATCCTTCCTGAACACGTCGTATTATGATCCGGGTCATTATCCATGGACCCAATGGTACCCAGATGCTCATCTATTTCTATAAAAACACACGGTAATTCAGCAGACCCCTGATAAGTAACCAGAGTATAAGTTGACAAAGGCAGCCAGCCAAGCTTAAAGGAATAGACAGTTTCCGTGCCGCGGGCCGGAATCGGACATTTACCGTTCGTGTATCTTACACCATTAACCGTTGCCGATGCCAGGCCGTTCCATGAAAGGAAACAATTTTCCGTAACTGCATCTCCGGGCAGATAGAGTTGATAAGTATAAGTAGAGAAAAATCTGTTTCCACCGGATCTGGCTTTAAAAACATCGATTCGGGCCGGTATTCCGCTTTCATCCGATGACGCCACCCACATCGAAGACGGTACGGAAGCAAAGCAGATCAGCAATGCCAGAAGGATCAGCAGAATTGCCAACAGTACGGTTATCATTTTGGGGTTCCGGTTCATAACCTGTCGTTCTCTCATATAGTCTGTGTTTATCCCTTTTCAAACCGGCTCGGTTCCGGCAGGATCGTCTGAAAAGAAGCCTCGATACGTTCATTGATATCACTTAATATCAGATCGGGATCCGTATCGTTCAGACATATTGAATGATGTGTATGATTTTCTATCTCGTAACAGATCAAGTCTATCATATCTTTCTCAATGTCCATAGACACATGATCTATTTTGCTTGGAACAAACTTACCGGACACGATCTGCCACCATAAAACCAGCCACTGGTTGACATCTTCCCGATCCCTGAATTTATGCGAACATGTGTTATCCATAAGCTCCGGTTCTTTATCCCATATCAAAGCCAGCGTTGATCTGAGCATGGGTGCAGGACCATGCCATATGTTGAATCCCAGAAATTTGTCCGGATACATCCTATATAAAAGATAGTTGCGCAGATTATCCTGCCATCTGTAGCGGCCGTTCAAAAACTTGCCTTTATGATTTTTGACCACCCGGGCTTTATAAAAATGCTGATTAATGATGCATATATCGTTAAGTGCTAAATGTACCCACGTTTCTGCCTTGTGGTTGACCGGCAACGGCTTTTCCATTGCATACAGGCAGGGATTCCCGTTTACGAAAAAGTCGGTTTCTCTATGCGGCTTCAGAAGAAAAATATCATCATTAAAGAACACAAACTGCTCAGACAATCCCGGGATGCGATGAATGTTCATCTCAATTGCGATCGAATTGAACGTCGGAAGATACTTTGAGGGTATAAAGTCCGTATGGTTCACGATATTGATTTTGGGATGCTCAATATCCAAAAATCCAGGCAGATGCCCCCATGTTACAAAATGGATCTTTCTCACCCATGGCGCATACTTTTCCACAGCCCGAAACCAGTATCTGAAATAACTTGCATCCCTATACCTATTCACAGCATTTCTGTCGTCCGTCTTACCCGTATACTTCGCTTTTTCCGCCTGCCATTTCGGATCGTCTCCATCGACCCACATCACAACAAAATCAATATCCATACTTTACCACCAGACCTTTTGAATTCCCGCATCCAGCATCTGTCCAGTAAACAAAAAAATCCCGGGAATCGCAATGATCCCGGGATTACTGTTTTTTTAACGCTTGGAGAACTGAGGCGCTCTACGTGCACCCTTGAGACCGTATTTCTTCCTCTCCTTCATACGAGGATCTCTCGTGAGATAACCTGCCGCCTTGAGAGTCGGACGGTATTCTGCATCTGCCTTAACAAGCGCCCTTGCTATACCGTGCCTGATCGCACCTGCCTGACCTGTAAATCCGCCACCCTTTACATTAACAAGTACGTCAAACTTATTTACGTTGTCTGTAGCAACAAGGGGCTGACGAACTATAGTCTTAAGAGTCTCCATACCGAGATACTCGTCTATGGGTCTCTTGTTTATAGTGATGTTACCCTTACCGGGCATTAAGTATACTCTTGCGATCGCTTTCTTTCTTCTACCTGTTCCGTAGTATCTTTCTACTGCCTTAGCCACTGTAATATCCTCCTTTCAATCCTCTCTTAGAACTTGATCTCTTCAGGCTTCTGAGCAGCATGCGGATGCTCAGCTCCTGCATAGACAAATAACTTCTTGTACATCTTGTTTCCGAGGGGACCCTTAGGAAGCATTCCTCTTACAGCCTTCTCAATAACCTCTGTGGGAGCTTTCGCAAGCTTCTCCCTTAAGGTCTGCTGCTTCATACCGCCTACATACTCCGAATGACGGTAATAAATCTTATCATCAAGCTTCTTACCAGTAACCGTAATCTTCTCGGCATTTGTTATTATAACGTAATCACCCGTATCAGCATGAGGTGTAAAGATGGGCTTGTTCTTACCCCTTAATATCTTAGCAACCTCTGATGCCAGACGACCAAGTGTATATCCTGTAGCATCAACGACATACCATTTTCTTTCAATGGCTGCTTCGTTTGGCATAAATGTCTTCATTATATTATCCTCCATTAAAATCACTTGCACCCGTGTTGGGAAATGACACCTGTGCAAAGCCTGTCAAAATCACGCTCAAACAGCGATCACGCCGGGGCTATGGCATAATTTAGCTATTGTCGCGCCTATCAATTATATTACACCCGTCGGGGCGTGTCAACAGTGAATTTTCCGTTGAGTTAAGGTATGAAAATTGATAAAATATAGTTCATCAGGAGGTGGACATATTATGGACGGTATACAATTCTTATTTGATCTTGCAATTCTTTTGTTCGCTGCTAAAATGCTGGGGCTTCTTGCCAAGAAGATCGGCGCTCCGGAAGTAGTCGGGGAAATAATGGCCGGTCTTATCCTGGGACCCGCAGTTTTCAATCTGGTGCAGGATAGCGATTTTCTGTCAAAGATGGCCGAAATCGGCGTGATAATGCTGATGTTTGAAGCAGGTCTTGGTACCGATCTTAAGGAACTAAAGAAAACCGGTCTCAAGGCGACACTGATCGCCTGTGCAGGAGTTGCCGTACCAATGATACTCGGAACCATCCTGTTCATGTCATTCTACGGATTTGCCGCACCGGGATCACCCGAATTTCTCAAGGGTCTGTTCATAGGAACCATTATGTCAGCGACTTCCGTAAGCATCACAGTCGCTGCCCTCAAGGAACTGGGCAAGCTTAACGATACTGTAGGTACTACTATCACAAGCGCTGCGATAATAGATGATGTGATCGGCATTGTAGTCCTTACGGTAGTTATAAGCATGAGCGGAGCTTCCAGCGAAGCCGGTCTTGGTACCGTTATAATTAAGGTAGTTCTTTTCTTCGTTATCGCTATTATTTCAGGTTACCTTATCTACAAGGGCATGGTGTGGCTCGACAGCAATCATCCGCATACAAGACGTATACCCATAGTGAGCCTGTGTTACTGCTTTCTGCTCGGATTTGTTGCCGAACAGTATTTCGGGATCGCAGATATCACTGGAGCCTATGTTGCCGGCGTCATACTCTGCAACTTAAGCGACAGGGATTATATAGAAAGCAAGGTTGATGTCAGTTCATATATGGTGTTTGCACCTTTATTCTTTGCAGGCATCGGTCTTAAGACGAGCATAAGTTCAATGAATGGATTACTTCTTCTTTTCAGCATCTGTTTCGTTTTAGTAGCGCTCATCGGCAAAGTCATCGGATGCGGCTTATGTTCAAGGATATCAGGGTTTAACGGAAAGGACTCATTAAAGATAGGTATCGGTATGATGGCTCGTGGCGAGGTTGCCTTAATCACTGCGCAGAAGGGACTTTCTGCCGGGCTGCTTACTTCAGATTATTTTACGGCAGTGATCCTTTTAATACTCGCCAGCTCGATCATCACACCCATTTTACTTAAGCGCCAGTACCGTGAACCTTCTGAAAAGATATGTGAAACAGCAGATATGAACACATCTGAAAGCTTAAGCGCATCGGAAAGCTCCAGTGATTTGGATGATTAGTTCCCGGATACCGAATTCTCCACAACCTGTGTGAGCTGTGCCGGATCCATCAACGGAAGTAACGCATCTGCGGCCGGAACCTCTTCTTCCTCTTTCTTGCGGGACGGAGAAGTGTTCTGGCCGTTTTGTGTATTATGATTTTCCGAAGACTGTGTAATATAGCCATCACCGTCTATCGAAGCATAGTTCGAGATACCTTGCAAATAATTTAATATCCACTCTCTCTTCTCGCCTTCGGCCAGCCTGGTCTTGCAGTTCTCCTGCACACAGGGAACAAATTGGATTGATTTTATCCTGCATTCATTATCAAGAGTGACCCGCAGATATCCTGTGTCAACCGTTTTGGAGTTGAACCAGAAATTACCCAGGCTGTATATCACGGGCACTCCATCCACATAATCCAGTCCCTGCAGGCAGTGCGAATGATCCCCTATGATAAGGTCCGCACCTGCTGCCGCATATTTCTTTGCAAGGTCACGCTGGCTCTGCTCAACAAGATCGGTATTCTCGCTTCCCCAATGGACATAAGCTATGCAGAAATCACTGTTTGCCTTTGCTTCCTCTATGACCTTAACGTATCTGGTCGCATCAAGCGTTCTTAACACTCCCGGAGAATCAGCCGTTGCTTCCTTCGTATCAGGATTTGCTGTTCTCTCTATCTGGGTCGCTCCCGTATATGCTATAGTCTTCCCATTGATCCGGATATAAGCCGGTTTTACAGCTTCATCAATATTCTTGCCGGCTCCCACAAACGGAACTTTTGCCTCTTTCAAAATGTCGACCGTATCGGTCAATGCATCCGGGCCATGGTCATATGCATGATTATTTGCAAGGCTTACTATATCAACACCCATATCATGAAGCAGATTTACATTCGATGGCTTTGCTCTGAACGCATATTGCTTATCGGCCGTCGGAGTTCCCCTGTCACTGTAGGGGAATTCATTATTCGCCATAAAGATATCCGCTGCCTTCAGTCCCTCCATAACTTCAGGCAGAATACAGTTGCCAATATCGCCTCCCCGCTCCCTTAATGCATTCATATTCGAGTATCCGTCATGGAAGCAGATATCTCCTACAAACACAAGCGTCATCTCATCCGGTGAAGCCGCATGCATTGAATAGATCTTATTCTCATCATCCCATATATCTTCCTCGACAACTTCTTCCTGTTCCGCCTCCACCTCATTCACAGAGATCATAAGCGGCTCGTCATCGGTCTGTATTACTATTACCGGCTGTTCTTCTCCATTCACATCAGATTTTTCGATGGTAATACCTGATGCGCTTCCATCATCTTCATGTCCAAAAAGATCCTTGATGGTATCTGTATAATCCTTCACAGAATCACAACCGTCAAGCAGCAATATGACTGACACGGGAATCAATATTTTTTTTATTGCTTTTTTGCAAGCTTTTAACACCGCAAATACCTCGATGAGGAAAATAGTACTTGCACAAGCAAACATTTAGGCATGGAACGAAGTCGAAGTTAGCTGTTAGTTCGACGGAGTGAGCCGTGTTTGCGGTGTAAGTGCTAAGTTTCCGGAGCCAAACAGAGTCGAAAAAGGGACATGCAACGCACATCCCTTTGATTATACCATAGTTCAATTATAACTCAACTTTTAGTACTTCGCCGTCGAAATCTTCACACCCGGTCCCATTGTTGAAGCAAGCGTGATGCTCTTTAAATACTGACCCTTAAGAGCACTGGGCTTAGCCTTAACGATGGCTTCCATAAGTGTATTGAAGTTCTCCTGAAGCTTCTCTTCCGAAAATGAAGCCTTGCCTACAGGCACATGGATAATATTGGTCTTGTCAAGACGGTACTCGATCTTACCTGCTTTGATATCGTTAACAGCCTTGGTAACATCCATCGTAACCGTTCCTGCCTTCGGGTTGGGCATAAGTCCCTTGGGACCAAGAACCTTACCGAGACGTCCTACAACACCCATCATATCCGGTGTAGCAACAACTACGTCAAAATCAAGCCATCCTTCATTCTGGATCTTCGGAATAAGCTCGTCGCCTCCTACATGATCAGCTCCTGCTGCCTCAGCCTCTGCAAGCTTGTCACCCTTGGCAAATACAAGAACTCTTGTAACGCGGCCTGTTCCGTTGGGAAGTACAACCGCACCACGGATCTGCTGATCCGCATGACGTCCGTCACAGCCTGTCCTTATATGGCACTCTATCGTCTCATCGAACTTGGCAACAGCCGTCTTCTTAACTAATGCAATGGCATCTGCAGGCTCGTAAGCGACAGATCTGTCAACCTGCTTAGCTGCCTCTGAATATTTCTTACCGTGTTTCATTTACGCTTCTCCTTCCCAAACTCTTATTCTTCCACAGTAACGCCCATACTTCTGGCAGTTCCTGCGATCATGCTCATAGCAGCCTCAAGTGATGCCGCATTAAGATCTGGCATCTTTGTTTCTGCTATCTCCTGAAGCTTAGCCTTACTTAAAGTAGCAACCTTTGTCTTGTTGGGAACACCCGAACCTGACTTAATATTGCATGCTTTCTTAATAAGTACTGCTGCAGGCGGAGTCTTGGTGATGAAGCTGAAGCTTCTGTCTGCGTAAACTGTGATGACAACGGGGATGAGCACATCACCCTTGTCTGCTGTCTTGGCATTAAACTGCTTCGTGAATTCCACGATATTAACACCGTGCTGACCGAGCGCCGGTCCAACCGGAGGTGCCGGTGTAGCCTTACCGGCAGGAATCTGCAGCTTAATATAGCCTTCTACCTTCTTTGCCATTTTTATTTCCTCCTGAATATGTGGTAGTGGCGGGAACTATTTCCCTCCCACAGTTCGCATATATCATATATACAAGGGATAAACCCTGCGAACTCAATATTATCTCTGCTTCGTAATCTCATCGAAGCTGATCTCAACGGGCGTCTCACGGCCAAACAGTTCCACATTGATAGTAGCCATCTGCTTGCCCATATCCATCCTCTGTACAACACCGACCGTATCCTTCCATACACCTGCAATAACAAGTACCGGATCGCCTTCTTCAAAGTCAATATATACATTCTCGGTCTTGATACCCAGAGGCTTCATCTCACCCTCTGATAACGGAACCGGCTTGCTTCCCGGTCCGACAAATCCCGTAACGCCGCGTGTATTTCTGACAACATACCACGTTACATCGTTCATTATCATATTGATAAGAACATATCCCGGAAACATCTTCTTGGCAGAAGTCTTCCGGACGCCGTTCTTTACTTCGGTCACATCCTGCATCGGAACTCTGACCTCAAGTATCTCTTCCTCAAGATGTCTGTTCTCTATAGCCTTCTCGATATTTGCCTTAACTTTATTCTCATATCCCGAATAAGTATGAACCACATACCAATTGGCCTCTGTACTGTTAGTATCAGACATATCCTCTCTCCTTTACAGATTAATGATAAAATCAATACCGTACTGAAGGCCCATATCGAGAAGTGCAATGATCACACCTACTACGAACGAAACCAATACAACGGCTATCGTCTGTTTAGTCACTTCATCTCTGTTAGGCCATATAATCTTCTTATATTCAGCCTTAAGGCCCTTGAACCAGCTTCCGCTCTTCTTGGCCGCATTTTCAACTGCGTTGGTATTTGTATCTCCCATGATATCTCCTTATTTGGTAATAAGCATTAAGCACTTATTACGAATATGCATATCATAAGGACTACTCCCTGAAGAGTTCTCCTCATGATCTGTCCTCAATACAAATAAAGCAACCGCAAGAAGCCTGTTATTTGGTCTCCTTGTGCATTGTATGCCTCTTGCAGAACCTGCAATACTTCTTGGTCTCCATCCTGTCAGGATGAGCCTTCTTATCCTTGGTAGTATCATAATTTCGATTCTTGCACTCTGTGCATGCAAGTGTGATCCTTGTACGCATTTTTATACCTCCGCGTAATCCTTATTGATTCATATTATTTCACTATTATCATGACACCAGCAAAAATGCTGTGAACTGCCTGCCACACTAAGCTTAAAATCTTCCCAAAGTGTACAGGTACTGTGTGCACCGGACAAAAGCATCCCGCCAAGTGCTATACACAAAAAAAAGGCTTCTCTGCCTTGCCCGATTATATTAGCATATCCGACGCTTCACGTCAATAAATTTTTTTGGACTTTTCCAGACTTTTCACAGCAATTCCTTTATAATGTTAAATACACTACATCTTGTATTAAAAACTTGCATTACCACACAATCTATAATATGTCAACCGCTTTACATAAAATTCGGCAAAATTTATAAAAAAACTAAGTTATTTATTGTCACATATGTTGCAAACTGTGATGATAGGGTGTATAATGTAATCAAATTAATTATCGGGAAGTGTACCCAATTTAAACTGCGCGGTATAAACCGGAAGGAACCGGTTATCTTACAAGCCGGCAGGCTCCCACAACAGCGGGGAGATCAAGGAAGAAAGGAGGGGCACTTATGGCGGATCTTACAACACTAAATACAGTCTATAACCACTATATGACGACTTATGCTCCTCAGGGTACCAACAGCAAGTATGATACCCATAAGAAAGATGAGCTTAAGGGCGTCTATAATTCTATTGTCAAGCTCAATAAAGAGTCTCCTCTTTTCCTTATAGATAACCGGCCTGAAACCAAGGAATTTGCGATAAATCTTAAAGAAAGCGCACGTTCCCTTAAGAATACGATATCATCTCTGTCAGTTGATAATGACGATGAAATACTTTCCAAGAAGACAGTTTCGAGCAGTAATGACAAGTTGGTGAGCGCCTCTTATATAGGAAGCACTTCAGCCGGAGAGAGTCCGCCGGGTATAGAGCTGACCATTGGACAGCTCGCATCGGAACAGGTGAACATGGGACGGGCTTTACCTCCTGATGAAATGGGATTGCCGCCGGATACCTATTCTTTCGATATAAGGTCAAGAGATATAGACTACGAGTTCCAGTTCAATATAAACGAAGGGGACACCAACAGAACAATAGAAGATAAGCTCGCAAGGCTTATTACAAGATCCAACATCGGTATACATGCAACAACAGCAGAAGATGAATATGGAAATGTTTCACTTTTGCTTAAGTCGGATGACACCGGTGTTAAAGGTGACTCCGGACTTCAGTTTATTGTCAGTGATGATAAGACCAGTAAGACAAGAGGAGCGGTGGACTACTTTGGGATCAATAATGTTATCGATGAACCCAAAGATGCTCTGTTTACGATCGATGGCAGGGAAGAATCATCTTCGTCAAATAATTTTACCGTTGGAAAAACTTATGACCTGACCCTTAAGGGAATTACCGAAGAGGGTGAAACGGTATCCATCGGACTTAAGACGGATGTCGAATCACTGACAGACAATATATCCAATCTGATAATGGGATACAATGCCTTCATTCAGAATGCAATGAAATATCTAGATTCTCAGCCGCAGTCCAAGGCGCTCATACGTGAGATGTCCGGATTGTCCTCCGGATTTGGAAATGAACTCGAATCGCTGGGTGTTAACTTTGGTGAAGACGGTCAGATATCACTGGACAAAAACCTGATCCAACAGACCGCCGAAGAGGATGATTCTCTTACCAAGTTCGATAACGTAAGAAAGTTTGCTAACAACATCTTAAACAAGGCAAATCAGGTTGCATTGGATCCGCTGCAATATACGGATAAAAAGATAGTGGCATATAAGAATCCGCACGGACACAACTTCGCCTCGCCATATATAACGAGCAATTACAGCGGGATGATGTTTTCAAGCTATTGTTGATAGATAACGATCAAAAAAGAGGGGCTAGATCAGCCCCTCTTTTTTGCTGTTTCAAGCGCTCTTGCGATCACCTGATGCATATCATAATATTTGTATTCACCGAGCCGCCCCCCGAAGATGACCCGGTCTTCTTTATCAGCAAGCTCCTTATATCTTTCAAACAGAGCATTGTTCTTCTCGTCATTCATTGGATAATAGGGCTCATCACCTTTTTCCCATTTCGCCGGATACTCCCTGGTTATGACCGTTTTCTCCTGCGTTCCGAACTCAAAATGTTTATGCTCGATAATCCTTGTATACGGGATCTCATATTCTGTATAATTCACCACAGCATTACCCTGATAATTATCAATATCAAGAACCTCGGTCTCAAACTTCAGGCTTCTGTATTCAAGTTCACCGAACCGGTAATCGTAAAATTCATCCACCATCCCGGTAAATACCGTCTTTTCCGCCAGAGCCTCATATCCGCTTCTGTCTGCGAAGAAATCCGTATTAAGCCTCACTTCAGAGCCGGCAAGCATCTTCTCAACAAGTCCGGTATATCCTCCTTCCGGAATGCCCTGGTATTTATCATTGAAATAATTATTGTCATATGTAAATCGAACGGGAAGCCGCCTTATTATGAATGCAGAGAGCTCTTCCGCCCGTCTCCCCCACTGTTTCTCGGTATACCCTTCGATCAGCTTCTCATAAATATCCCTTCCAACCAGAGAGATCGCCTGCTCACGCAGATTACGGGGCTCACTGACTCCGGCTGCTTTCATCTGTGCGATCGCTTCAGCCTTCTGCTCCTCTATTTTGGCCTTCGCTTCATCAGGCGTCTTAACACCCCAAAGTGCATGGAACGTGTTCATATTAAACGGCAGGTTATACAGCTCATCTTTATATCTCGCAACCGGTGAATTCGTGTATCTGTTAAACTCCGCGAAAGAATTAACGTAATCCCACACTTCCTTATTGCTCGTATGAAAGATATGCGCACCGTACTTATGTACGTTTATGCCTTCGATCTCCTCAGTATATACGTTTCCGCCTATGTGTGGCCTTCTGTCTATGACAAGGCATTTCTTGCCGGCCTTACAGGCTTCGTGTGCAAATACGGCACCGAACAATCCGGCTCCAACTATAAGATAATCGTACTTCTTCATCCGCTCTCCTTAAAGGGCTCTTATAATAAGATCATAAAACACGGTCATATAGCGTTATTTGACAAGTCCCAGCCTGTTGATCGCCGAGAACATCGCGCGCACGGAAGCTCTTGTAATATTTGAGCTTACTCCTACTCCATAAGTAACGCTTCCGTCTTCCGCATTAAGCAGATGTATATAAGCTGCTGCCTGTGCGTTCGCTCCTCCCGCAAGCGCATGCTCTTCATAATCCAATACCTTGATGTTAAGATCAAGATTCTCCTTAAGACCACGCAATACCGCATCAATGGGACCGTTACCGACCGCTTCAAATGTTCCCTCTTCATCATGTTCGGTATACGTAAGCTTAATGTGGGTATCAAATTCAGAATCGGAAGAATCACTGTTATCGTCCACCTTGAGCTTATGGAAATGGAGCGGTTCCTTCATATCTATATAGCTGGCCTTAAATGCTGCCATGATCTCGTCAGGCGATATCTCACCCTGCTTCTCGGTGATGGCCTGAATGACTTTTGCAAACTCCTTATGCATTCCCTTGGGAAGCTTGAATCCGAAGTATGTATCCATGATGAAGGCGACTCCGCCCTTACCGGACTGGGAATTGATACGTACTATAGGCTCGTACTCCCTTCCGATATCCGAAGGATCGATAGGTAGATACGGTACCTGCCATATTTCTGATCTTCTCTCCTTCATAGCCTTTACACCCTTGTTTATCGCATCCTGATGCGAGCCGGAAAATGCAGTAAATACAAGCTTGCCGGCATACGGATGCCTGTCATCGATCGGCATCTTAACCAACCGCTCATAAACCTCTATGATGTCATTGATCTTCTCAATATTAAGCTCCGGATCGATCCCCTGCGAAAACATATTATAGGCTATGTTGAGCACATCTATATTACCTGTTCTCTCACCGTTGCCAAAAAGAGTTCCCTCAACTCTTTCGGCTCCCGCAAGCATTGCAAGCTCGGTAGCAGCAATTCCCGTACCGCGGTCGTTATGAGGATGAACGCTTAAGATGATGCTATCTCTGTTTTCAAAATGCTTGTTCATCCATTCGATCTGATCCGCATATACATTGGGAGTATTGAGTTCAACAGTTGCAGGAAGGTTGATTATGACCGGATTCTCCTTTGTTGCTCCCCACTCCTTCTGGACTGCCGTACATATCTCAAGTGAGAATTCCACCTCGGTACCCGTAAAGCTTTCAGGCGAATACTCAAGCCTTATGTTTCCGTCAAACTTTTCAGCCCGTTCCTTTACCCACCTTGTTCCGTTTACCGCGATCTGTACTATCTCTTCCTTGCTCATATTAAAGACCACATCCCTTTGCAGAACAGATGTGGAATTATATATATGAACGATAACATTCTTAATGCCCTGAATGGATTCGAATGTTCTGTCAATAAGTTCCTCACGGCACTGGGTCAGAACCTGCACCCACACATCATCAGGGATCATCTTTCGGTCAACAAGCTGACGCAGAAAATCATACTCTATCTGTGAAGCTGCCGGGAATCCGATCTCAATCTCCTTAAATCCAAGCTTGACAAGCATCTCAAAGAACTCAAGCTTCTCCTCAACGATCATGGGATCTATAAGAGCCTGATTGCCGTCTCTTAAGTCTACACTGCACCAAACCGGCGCCTTCTCTATCTCCTTATCCGGCCATTCTCTTTCCGGATAATGCAGCACCGGATTCTTTCTGTATCTTTCTACGTTTTTCATGTTAATATCCTTTCTATAAAAGAGGCCGGCGAAAGCCGGCCTTTATTAATTCTTTTATTCACCCAAACCGCTCTCTATCGCTTCCACAAGAGCCTTAAGTGCTTCCTGCTCATCCTCACCCTCACATACAAACTCTATTTCGTCTCCACATTTTACACAAGCACCGAGAACACTCAGAACGCTCTTTGCATTAGCTGTATTCTCACGAAAATTAAATGTTATCAAGGATTTAAACTGCATGGCCTCCTTGCACAGGATTCCGGCCGGTCTTAGATGCAATCCCGTAGGATTCTTAATCGTCACTTTTTGGCTGACCATTACAAGGACCTCCGTTTATAAGTCATGTTGCGATCCGAAAATGCACAAACCGCTAAAATATAGTATAGCATTAAACATGCGCTTCTACAAGTAGGAATTACTGTCCGCCTCCACCACCGTTTTCAGGAACTGCAACTATTGCTGTCCCGTCTCCTCTGTTGGCTTCTGTATCCGGCGACTGGAATAATCCGACCTCAACCATGGATGAATTGACAACCGTTATACCCGCCGGTACATTCCATTTGATCACCGCGTCGTAAGAACCATTATGGAAGCCTTCCACGCCCTCATGTTCCTCTCTTGGCGTCATGGAAGAAGCATCAATGTTTCCGGTGATCGATGAAGGATCAAGCACTGACAGGTTCTCATTAAGGCCCTGTACTTCTATTCTTCTAGTTCCTCCGATATCGATCAGCGACGCACTAAAGTCTTCCGGGATATTGTCTATCGTGATATTGGCTGAAGGAACATCGATAAGCGCATTCTCGAGCTTGCCTATGTAAGCAGTAACCGTCACCGTTCCGTCAAAATCATCTTCAGCAAGCCTTATTCCCCCGGGTAGATAGTCGTTTATATCAAGGTGCAGTATCACATCCTCTGATGCGCCGTTTACCGACACATCATCAGCAGGTATCGTTATGCTTTCAAGAGAATTGTATGTACTGCCGCTGCCTGCGACCAGAATTGTTTCAGGCTGAACAGATACCATACCCGTAGCTGCATACCCTTCCTCAGGTACGCCTGAAATAGCTGCCGTTAATGATATCTCCTTGGTCTCCAGTATATCTACATCTACTATTATATCCGTGACTCCCATAGTCAACATCGGACTGTTTACCACATCACCATTACCGTCATACAGAACCACCTTGGACGATGCCCTGCGGTCCGAAGTTGCTCCGGATACATCTACCGTAGCAACTGCCCGGGACAGCTTCGATACGATCGATGCCGGGCCCGAAACAGATGTAATATTTACACTGGGACTATTACTTCCGACCACATATCCCTTAGCCGGAGTACCTATAGTCTCCACATTGATCGACAGCTGTCTTTTCTCAAGATCTTCTATTGCAACCTTAAGATTCTTTGTAAGTGGAGTAACAGAAGATACCAGATCGGAATACCGCGTGACTTTAGCATCTATTGTAGCGGAATTAAGTATAGTCATCTCCTTAAGATCCGCTGTTGCCTTAATATAGTCACGGCTGATCTTCTCGAGTACCGATCGCTTCGCTGTTACTGTTACCGAGATCATATTACTGCCATCCAATATTTCATATACCTTGCCCTGAGAAGTTATTGAATCAGCATTAAGCACTTCTACCTCAATACCTGCAAATGTCCTTGATATCACAGGATCGTCTATACTTACGACAACCAGCCATAATATGATGGACAAAGCAACTGAAATAAGCTTCAGGCCAAGATTATTTGTCAGCTTTTGTTTCATTTCTTGACCTGCCTTTCCAGAAGGAGATCAACTTCTTCTCCTCCAATGTTTTGCTCTGTAGTATCTCCAGCTTCTTACGCAGAAAATCCGCATCTACATTCCTGAACAGCTCTCCGTTCATGGCAACAGATACACGCCCTGTCTCCTCGGATACTATGATGGTAAGGGAATCTGTCGCTTCTGATATACCCACACCTGCACGGTGTCTTGTTCCCAGCTCCTTGCTCAGCTCCATATTATCCGACAGCGGAAGATAGCATGTGGCCGCAACTATCCTGTTACCCTTTATAACGACCGCTCCATCATGCAGTGGAGTATTATGCTCAAATATATTGATCAGAAGCTGGCTGGATACCAGTGCATCCACCATAATACCGGTAAGCTCATATTCTGTAAGAAGATCCTTATTCTGTATAACGATAAGGGCTCCGGTCTTGACTTTGCCCATTTCATATGATGCTCTTACCAGCTCATCTATTGTCTTATCACTGAAAAGTTCGCCCGTGACTCTTGTTGAGTCAAACTGAACCAGACCGGATAAGACATTTGACTTACCCAGCTGCTCGAGTGCCTTTCTCAGTTCAGGCTGAAATACAATAAGAAGTGCCGTTACCGCAATACCGGTAACATTCTTCGCGATCCACAGGATAGTGTTCATATCAAACACGGCCGCAATGAACACAAAGACCAATATGATCACGATACCCCTCATCAATGACCACGCCTTGGTATTCTTGATCCACACCAAAACATGGTATACGAGAAAGGATATGATTATTATTTCCACTACATCAGTCCACATGATCATCGGCATGGATACCCATCCAAGGTACCTGTCCGCATACGATCTTATGGCTTCACCCATCTGTTCCATGTAAATTCCTTACTGCTTAATTGTCTGCATATTCCTC
>JAFXVI010000016.1 GCA_017524595.1 Lachnospiraceae bacterium
CCTCATAATAAAAAACCAAATGATAAACTCAACCGCCGCAAGACTTAAGCCACTGGTAACGGTGGACATGAGCATTCCTTCGGATATATCCGTTCCGGTACCCTCATCCTTAACCTCGTATCTGAAATTATACTGTTTTTTAAGCCAATCAATTGCTCTGTTCATATAGCACCCGTTTTCCATGTCAAGTACCGGCATCCGATATTGCTTCTTTCAGCTGTCTGTTAGCTTCAAGGATGTGATCGGCATATTTTATTATTTCGCTGTTTCCTTCACTATCAAGAATATCGGAAGCCGCCCGTTCTATGGTTTCAATATGGGGCAAACACTCTCGATCAAGCTTCCCTGTCAGTGACTGCTGGAGCTCCTCTCGCGCCTTAAGCTCGCGTCCCCTGCGGATCATCTTAAGTCTCAGCCTGTCCTGTCCCAAAAGAGCATGTGCAAACTGATATATGCCAAGCATAAAGAAAAGTATCCTTAGTATCGGAGGAACCGTATCTATATGTAAAGGAAATTCAAACGTCCTCATCAAAAGAAACAGGATAAACATAATTACCTGTACGGCGGTCTGGACGGTAAACCATCTTATATCTTTATAAAAACAGGCTATTACCGAAGGGATAAGCAAAAAGATAAGAATCTCAGATACATCATGATATATTAGAACACAGTCGCAATACATGAAGGAATATATCAAAACCCCCTTCACAATATAATCCATTGAGCTGTAATAGCTGTCTTCCCTGTCCTGGGATTTATTCGACCATATATTGAAAAGCACTATCCCGGCAATGTCCATGAAAACCGGCAGGATCAGATACCATATAAGCCCGTAAAGATCCGAACCGTTGTAAGAGCGGATAATAAAATAAGCCTCAAAATATCCTACTACATTCGCGGCAAATACTATGTATCTGTTCTTAATTGTTTTGATCGGAACCGACTGCAGTTCGCCGGTCATCTCATCCTTTGCCGGAGTCAGATGTTTTTTAAAGAAATTGATATCCATGTTCTGATTATACCCTAAAATAAAAAGAAAAGAACCCCATGATAATAAATACATGGAATTCTTCTATACTGTGAGCCCGGCTGCGATATCAGCCGCCTTTTGCCATCATTACAAGATCGTCCACTGTATTCTGCTTCGGGGCACATATCGATGATATGAGATCTTCATTATCATCACCCGAACCTTCGTCTGATGCATCTCCTGATGCTGCCGCTTCTTCTGCTGCCATGGCAGCAAACACGTCATCCACGCTGTTCTGCTTCGCTCCCGAGAATGCTGCCATTATACGTGCCACTTCGTCATCCATCGATGGATCTCCGGTAAGCGTTGTGCTTTCCTCTTCGACCTGTGTGGCCTCCGTAGTTTCAGCTTCCACAGTCACTTCAGCATTCTGCTCTGTATCATATTCTGTCACGTCTTCCGAATCCACATTCTTATACAGCTTGGTTGCATCATATTCATACCATTTGATAATGGGCTTATGTCTATCGTACATCTTTGACCTTTCGTCTACTCCCCGTGGCTATATTATATCACATTTTGAACTCAAGGTAATGTTTTTTTCATTTTCGATTAAAATTTGTCAACTCATGTGTTATACTAAACTCTATCGTAATATCAATATGTAAACAAACCGTGGAGGATATGATAAATGGAAATAGTATGTTTGGATATGGAAGGCGTTCTTGTTCCTGAAATATGGATAGCATTCTCCGAGGCAACAGGGATACCGGAGCTTAAGAGAACAACAAGGGACGAGCCCGATTACGATAAGCTGATGAATTTCCGAATCGGCATTCTTAAAGAGAACGGACTCGGCCTCAAGCAGATACAGGATACGATAGCGACCATAGACCCGTTTCCCGGAGCGAAGGAATTCCTTGATGAATTAAGGAGCATTACCCAGGTCATCGTACTCAGCGACACATTCTATCAGTTTGCGATGCCCCTCATGAAAAAGTTGGGATATCCCTCACTGTTCTGCAATGAACTGATATCTGATGATGACGGCACGATAACCGGATTTAAGATGCGTTGTGAGAAATCAAAGCTTACGACTGTGAAAGCTCTTCAGTCCATGGGCTTTGATACGATAGCAGCCGGTGATTCCTTCAATGATCTTGGTATGATACAGGCCAGCAAAGCCGGTTTCCTGTTCAGAAGTACCGAGCAGATCAAGAAGGATTATCCGCAGTATCCGGCATTTGAGGAATACGATGAACTGTTAAGCGCAATAAAGAAAGAATTGTCTCACAGCGGATCTTTTTTAAGATCATTCTCTTCAAGGAATTCAACCAGTTCCTTATAATCACTTTCATATGCATGTGCATGTGTGGATACACTCTTATGCTCTGCTACCGAGGCAGCTGATTTGGCAATGGGCTGAACTGTTCCCGCACCGGCAATACAGCCTCCGGGACAGGCCATTCCTTCAAGCAGATATCCGTTATACTTTCCGGCTTTGGCCATTGCCATCATCTTGCGGCATTCAGCCAGTCCTTCGGCATTGGCATATTTTATATCCTTATCGGGATACTGTTCCTTTATACAGTTAACGACCGCGCTTGCCACGCCTCCGCTTACGGCGAAACCCCTTCCGTCCCCGCTTGCACCATGCATGGTGTCATCATCGGGCAGGGCCTTAAAATCTATCTCCCTGGCCTCAAACATTCCCATTACTTCTTCAAACGTAAGTACAAAATCAATATCGCTCCTTATCGACTTGCGCGACGCCTCAAGCTTCTTGGCCGCACACGGACCGATGAAAGCAACCTTGCAGCCCGGATACTTAGTCTTGATAAAACGGCCCGTAAGTACCATCGGCGTTAACGCCATGGAAATACATTCCGCGTATTCAGGGAACAGCTTCTTGGCCATTACCGACCATGCCGGACAGCATGAGGTGCCCATGAACGGGATCTTGTCGGGAACATTCTCCACATAGTCCTTGGCTTCCGATAAGGTACACAGATCGGCCCCTATGGCAACTTCAACAACATCCTCAAAACCCAGTGATCTGAATGCCGGCCTCATCTTTTCAGGCGTAAAATCAGGACCGAACTGTCCCGTAACTGCAGGAGCTATTGCCGCATATACCGGGGCATCACCCTTAATTGCCTGAATCACCTGGAATATCTGGGCCTTATCCGCTATCGCACCGAACGGACAATTGGCAAGGCACATGCCGCAGGATACACATTTATCCTGATCTATATCCGCACGCCCGTATTCATCTGAACCTATCGCATTCATGCCACAGGCTTTGACGCAGGGCCTTTCCATCTTAACTATCGCATTATAGGGACATGCCTGTGTGCATTTACCACATTTGATACACTTTTCCTTATCGATCACCGATCTGCGATGCTTTATGGTAATGGCTCCGACAGGGCATACTTCCTTACAGGCATGTGCAAAACAGCCCTGGCATACATCCGTCACCTTAACCTCGTTGTCGGGACAGGCATGACAGGCGAACTTGATTATATTTATAAGAGGAGGCTGGTAATACTTCTCGGGCTTGATACATTCCTGCGCTCCCTGTGTGACAGGCGCGTGTTCAGCTGCGGTACGAAGCGTAAGCCCCATGGCCATACGCATACGTTCCCTTACTATCGCGCGTTCTATAAACACACTGTCACGATATACGACCATCTCACCGGGTATGATCCGATACGGTATCTCATCCATCTGTGACAGGTCCCCGTCCTTGTAATCATATGACAGCTTCGCGACCTCCGCATATACACGCTTGCGCAGATCATTTACAGAAGTATAGATTCCTCTCATCTTTACTTTATCTCCTTACTATTTCGGTATCCTGCTGTATAATTCCGTGAGCCCCCGGATACTTGACTTAAGCTCATCGGATAAAAAGTTCGGCCTTAGCCGCCACTCCCAGTTGCCCTCGGATGTACCCGGTGTATTAAGCCTTGCCTCACGGCCGAAACACAGGTAATCCTGAAGCGGGATAATACACAGATCGGCAACCGAACGGAAAGCCTCACGTATGATATCCCAGACAAGCTGGCCGTAATCCGAATTCATCGAGTTGATGTATCTGCGGCAGAAATCCCTCTCACCGTCGTTTATCTCTTCGACCCATGCACGAGTCGGAGTATTATCATGGGTGCCTGTATATACCACACAGTTATTTGTATGCCTATGGTTTACATAATAACTATCCCAACTGGTAAAACCATACTGCAATACCTTCATGCCCGGGAAGCCAGAATCCCTTAAAAGCGCCTCATTCTCAGGCGTATTGTTCCCGAGATCTTCCGCTATTATCTTAAGTTCCTTAATCCTATCATGAAGCGCATTGAACAGATCCATTCCCGGTCCCTTTTCAAGCTTGCCGTGTTCTGCCGTCTCATCTCCGTAGGGCACAGCATAATACTCACAGAAACCATGGAAATGATCTATACGTATCACATCATAGAATTCATAGTTCCTTTTTATGCGCTTAACCCACCAGTCGTAACCGTCCTTCTTTAGCGCCTTCCAGTCATAAATGGGATTGCCCCACAGCTGTCCTGTCCTCGAAAAAGCATCCGGAGCACAGCCCGCAACAACCTTCGGATTTAAGTCCTTATCCATAAGGAATACTTCGGGATGAGCCCAGCAGTCTGCACTGTCAAGCGATACATAAAAAGGCAGGTCGCCGATTATCTTAACGTTCTTATCATTGGCGTATTTTCGCAGCTTCCGCCACTGCTTGTCAAACTCATACTGTTTAAAATATACGAAATCTATATCGTCCTTAAGTTCCTTCTTCACCTTCGTAAGAGCATCGGCTTTACGCTTCTTAAGTCCGGCTTCCCATTCAAGCCATGATGCTCCGCCAAGCTTTTTCTTTATTGCCGTAAACAATGCATAATCTTCAAGCCAGTCTGCTTCAGCCTTGACGAACGCCTTGTATTCCTTTGTTTCCTCTCCGGCTTTTATAAATCTCTCATAAGCCGTTTTAAGCAAGGTATCCCTGTTCTCATACATGGCGCCGTAATCCACCCGCGTTTCATCATTCCCGAAATCCGCAGCGTTACATTCATCCCATGTAAGCAGCCCCTCTTCTATAAGAGTCTCAAGTGAAATAAAATACGGATTGCCTGCAAATGCCGAAAACGGCTGATAGGGTGAATTGCCGTATCCTGTAGGTCCTACGGGAAGTATCTGCCAGAAACCCTGTCCCGCTCCTTCCAGAAAATCAACAAATTCATAAGCCTCCTTTGAGAAGCTCCCAATCCCGAACCTTGAAGGAACGGAAAAAATCGGAAACAATATTCCGCTTTCTCTCATAACAACTTACCCCTTTAACTTATTTTTTCTATACGACAGGATCGAAGTCACATACATCTGGATAATACCGACCATCATGAGGATACCGCTGTCACCCTTGTACGGATACAGCAGGAACATGATAACGTAGATGAGCGCAAAAGCGATAAAACCTATAAAACCAATGGCTGCAATATAGTATTCCCTTATCCTCCTGCTCGTAAAATCCGCGCTTATGACAGCAAAAACCGTACCCAGAGCAGATACAGCCGTTATCTCCGTTGGTATGAACAGTGTATTAAGAGATATGCCAAACACAAAGTATCCGATGACAAGCACTGCAAAGCTTACTACCGAAGCGATCTTGAAGACCGCGATCAGTTTCGCATATCTGCCCTTTAACAGCTTCTCAACATACATAAGGAGCGGAAGCGCTATCATGGATGCAAAGAAGAAAGCACAGTCTCTTGCTGTCTCAATATTAGGGAATATGAACTGAGCCGCCGGTGAATTTAACAAAAACCACATTGATGCTACCGCTGCTCCAAGGCTCATATAGAACAGGCCCCTTGCCCTGATTTTGTCAGTGGTACAGAAACGAACTATGACTGCCGTAACCATTCCGACGATGACCATGAACTCCGCAAGCCAGATGCCAACCTGATACGGCCTTATCGCATTTAATAGAAGAGAGGCCTTGTCACCGATATATACCCCGCCCAGCTGATGATTCTCGGAAGGATATTTAATATAATGAATACTCAGCTGCTTCCCTCCATCTGCTTCGCTCAGATCAACAAAGTCATACTGATAAGCAACCGCCCCGTTAAGCAGCCGCCTTCCCTCGTTATTAACGGCAAGGCGGAGCTCATCTCCTACATAAACCTCGATCTCATGTCCCATATTCCAGATCATGAGCCATTCATGACTCATATCATTGGTAAGCGGAGTACGGAGTATCAGCTCGCTTTCTTCCTCATACTGCTCATAGACGGCAGGCAGGGTAATATTCTCTGTACTTCCGTCATCATGTACGACCTCAAAAGAATTGTTGAGTGTATCACAGTCATACGAGGAGACCCCGCTGTCATTCACCATGATAATATTTCCCGCCAACAGATAACCAAAGCTTACAAGCAGCATGAGCAGCAGAGTGGCAGGTATTATTTTATTTATTCCGTTTTTTCTTGTTTCTGTTTTATTATCCATTGTATAACCCGACTATTCCGGTATCTCATCCTTATCCAGACGCATGCGCATGGCAAGCAGCTTGACGGCAAAATACAAAAGTCCGCATTCATCCGCGCTCCAACTGTTCTTTCCCCTCTTGCCCGTACATACCAGATATCCGTCCGTATCACGGTCAAGCCCGACACGTGCGATGATAACAGACTGTGCTCCGATATTTTCAAGAACCTTATGCAACATTGGGGCTATGTCGCCCATTTCTTCATCCACAGGTCCGCTGTATGCGGCTTCATCCAAAAGATATGTGATATCGCTCACGTCTTCCCTAAGTCCCGAATCAGGGATCGAGCGGAGCAGACCGTGCGAATCAGCAAAAAACATCTTCGATATCTTCAACCCGTCCTTTAAAAGTGGTAATAACGAACGCAGTTTATCCTCAAAGCCCGGGGTTCTCTCAAGCCGTCTTACAACGCCCTGCATCCCTGTATATATCCCAAGGCTCTTAAGCTTATCCATGCCGCCTTCCTTATTCTCCGAGTCATCATAGATGACGTAACGGTCACCGCCTTCTTCGCATCCCCTGCGCAGCGCCTTGTCCGCATACATGAACAGCTCATCACAGTCCGATGCATCGTTCGGATATACCGCACATCCGCAGGTTGCTGAAACAAAGATGTTAAAATCATCGACCCGTACATCACCCCTTGCAATACCCTGACCGGCATACAGCTTATCCAGGAAAGCCTTCCTCTCTTCAAGAGAAATATCCCGCATATTTATAAGTATAAGCTCGTCATCATGCAACCTTCCTGCTACGCCAAAATCCTCCAGTGAACGTGCCAGCCTTGCCGCCATAACACTGCGTACATTCTCACCCACTTCATGTCCATAGGCATCATTTATATATTTGATATTGTCTAATGAAATGGCGATCACACTGAAAGCTGTCCCCGTTCCCGTAAGCGACCTTGCGAATTCCGTTATGAACTGACGCCTGATAACTCCCGTCAGCGGATCAAGGATTTCATCGATCTTGTATTTTTTGAGGATGTCCTCAAAATATTGAAATCCACTGAGGTTCTCCTGATCATAAAGAGCGTTGTCACCGTATGCGGCAGGTTTTTTCCGCAAAACATGAGTCACATCAGAAAAACTCCCAACGATACCTACTATCTTATCACCGTCGTAAAGCGGTCGCTTGGATGCCACGATGCTCCTCTCCTCACCGTGGACAGTGCATCTTCCCGGAACCTTATATGTACTCTGTCCCTCAAGAACTCTCAGCTCATCAGCCATAAACGGAACCGGATCACTGTGCCAGCCCATATCCTCATCAGTACGTCCTATGATAACATCCACCGACTCAAATCCATAAAAGTCAAGGAACGCCTGGTTCGCTCCCAGAAAACGTCTTTCCCTGTCCTTCCAGAATATACAGTCCTGTGATGCATTGATTATTTCATGGTATAGAGTATCGTTCAGTTTCATATGCAAGTCCCTCTCCTGTTTAGTCAAGCGGTACCGGATCCCATCCAAAATCCTGATACTGCTTTATTGAAAGGTTATTGGCCTTAACATAATCCGCTATTATCTGAGTCCTTATCTTTTTACGGCCTTCATCATCACCCGACACTTTCATGAAAGCGTCATATTTATCACCGAATATCTTCTTGGCACTGGGATCGTAGTTCGATCCGTCCCCAACCACTTCCATTTCAGTTACCTCTATGTCGTCTCCCGTTTTCTTCAAATGTATGCAGCCGGGATATGCACCGCCTGACCGGGTCTTAAGTGTATCGCCTTCAAGATCATAATTATCTATCCAGAAATCACCCCATACGCGGATATCATCAGGATCGCTGTCATCAGTATCAATAACGGTCACACAGGGTATTGATACATCAGCCTTTTCGTACTGACCGCTGTATTCATCAACTATGAACTGATATACCGCTGCCATGAGCTTGTCATCTCCCGTATACTTGTAAGCAGGAAGGGCACCCAAACCGGCATCCCCATCTGCCCCTTCCTTTGTGAAAGTCATCCAGTTGCCATCCATGTTAAGCATCAGGTTATCGCCCTCGATAGTATACTCGTAGGAATTGTCAGCCTGTATGAGCATCGTGCTTCCCCACATTACATAGATGTCATCCTGCATGCTTATCACTCCCGAATGATCTTCATTAAGTGTAACGGAATACTCATATGTTACCTCTTCTCCTTCGATCTCTTCGGTATCTGACATCTTATATACACCCGGATAGTATTCATACATTGTCTGAGGTTCAAAATCATCATAAGTGATCGAATCGATTATTGCTGACAGAGCATCACTAACCGGGATATCGATCTCATC
>JAFXVI010000017.1 GCA_017524595.1 Lachnospiraceae bacterium
CATATGCGGTAGATGAGAATTACCGTGTTTTATACAGGAATGAGATGTTAAGTGACAGGCAGGGGAGTGATAATTACGGCCTGTGTTATGTACAGAACAAGGGTTATAAGGAACCGTGCCCCGATTGTCCGATAATGAGAATGGGCAGGGATGTTTCATCTTATGATTCCGAAATTTATTCCCCGACGTTAAGGAGCGTTATTCAGTCAAGGACCACCCGCATAAGCTTAAGGAATGGAAAGAACATATATCTGATCGCTTCCGTGAACGAGAATGTCAAGAAGCAGCAGGAAGAGATAAACGAGAGCAGGAGCAGGGTGCAGAGTGCTCTTATATCCATGCAGGATATAATCTGGGATGTGGATATAGCCAAAAACAGCTGTATCAGGATAAAGGAAGAGAATATAAAGAGCATTATGGATAAAAGGATCAAAAATTATCAGATGCTCAGAGAGTACTTTGCAGATGGGATCGTACGGGCTGAGGATATCGGAGCCTTTAATGAAGCCACGGATCCAAAGTACTTAAGGCAGGCAAGATACCTTGGTACAACGGTACAGTGCAGGGATGTAAGGCTTTTGAACATAGAAGGAGAGTATGAATGGTATAATCTTTATTCGGTTATACAGGATGACGATCCTGACAGGGTACTTATCATTTTTCTCAACGTTGATGGGTATATAAGGCACAGGCTTGATAGCATAGAAACGAAAGTTAAATATGAGATCATGAAGCAGAAGAGCGACATCCTGAAGGAAATGGCTTTAAGTAATGAGAGACATGAAAATGTCAATGAAATGACAGGTATCCTCGTATATGAATACTATGTGGCAGATAATTCATATTATATTTGTCCGATGTTTGATGAGATATTTAGTATTGACAGGGGAAAACTTAATGATGCATGGTCACTTGTAAATATGTTAAGACCTTATGAAGATGATGCGGAACAATTCACATATTATATAAACGATATCATGGATTCGGGCAAGACACAGAAGATAACGGTGAGGCTGTATAATAAAAATGACATACCTGTCTGGTATACTATCATAATCCAGCCGCTCATGGGGCTTAATAATGTGCCGGTACGTTATCTGGCGACATTTCAGAATGTTGACGCAGAGATGCGCATTAAAGCTGAGATGGCATACAGGGCTGATTATGATTCTCTTACCGATCTTTACAATTCCGATGCATTTTACAGGAATGTGGAGGATTATGTGCATCTTAATGAAGATGCCATGCTTGCGATAATAGCAATTGACATAGATAAGTTCAGGATAATAAACGACAGATATGGTATTGATGCAGGGAACAGGTGCCTGTCCATGATGGGAAGAGAACTGAGAGCAGAACTCCCGAAGGATCTGCCCGCATGCAGATATCAGGCAGATATGTTCAGTGTTCTTTTCAAGTATGAGAGTGAACAGGACATCATATCGTTTATGACCTCGCTCAGTGAAAGAATGCACAGTGTTCAGGGCATTCCCATACCTCTTTGCCTTGTATACGGCATATATAAGATAACAGATAAAGATGTACCCGCAAGGTTGATGTGTGACAGGGCACGGGCTGCCAAGAAACAGATAAAGGGAAACGCTCTTAGTAATTATGCTGTTTATGATGATATAATACGGCTTAAGATGCGTGAACAGGCAGATATTGAGAACGAGATGGAGCAGGCGCTTGTTAATAACGAATTTGTGATGTATCTGCAGCCCCAGATAAATATAAGAACAGGTAAGATATGCGGCGCAGAGGCGCTGGTAAGGTGGAAGCATCCTGTTAAAGGAGTGCTTGTACCGGCCAACTTCCTGTCATTGTTTGAGGATAACGGATTTATCACCAGACTTGACAGATTCATGTGGGAGGAAGCATGCAAATACATATCTGATCTTCAGAAGAGAGATATATTTCTGCCTGTTTCGGTCAATGTATCGAGAAGGCATATAGGCGAAACGGATATAGTTGAGCTGATCACTGACATGGTCAGGAAATATGGATTTGAGAATAAATATCTTCAGATCGAGATAACGGAAAATCTGTTTTTGCAGGATGTGTCACAACTGTTTGAAGATATGGGTGAGCTTAAGAACAGGGGATTCAGAATACTAATGGATGATTTCGGCTCCGGATACTCATCGTTGAACATGCTGAGAAAGGCGCCGATAGATACAATGAAGATAGACAGGTTTTTCCTGGATGAGATAATGTCAACAGAAAGGGGTAAGATCATTGTCGAATCATCCGTCAGGATGGCTAAGATGATAGGACTTGATGTGATCGCGGAAGGAGTGGAAACTAAGGAACAGCTTGAGTTCTTGAGATCTATTGATTGTGATATGGCGCAGGGGTACTATTATTCCAGACCGGTACCGGTTGATGAGTTTGAAAGCTTCCTGAAGGAATATATGTAGATGACAGGGGGATGAGGGATGAAGTTTGTTAAGAGAGAGGATATCAAAGATGGGATGAGGCTTGCGAAGCCTATCTATAATAAGAAGGGCGTTCTTTTGTATGAACGTGATTCCAAGCTAACCAGACAGAGTATTGAATCGGTCAGGAATTTTGGACTTATAGGGGTATATGTACTTGAACCTGCAGAGCCTTTGCCGCCAATGTCGGAAGAAGATATTGCTATAGAGAAGTTCATGATAGTTTCTGAATTTGCTCTTATGGATGAACTTGCAGGCATGAACAAGTCAGCTAAGAGTTCAAAAATAAGGTATCTGGCGGAGAGCTATATAACCCAGTTCGGAAGGCTTAATCATGCAGTGGATTTTGTGCAGAACCTGCGTGGAGCAGAAGACTATGTATACAAACATTCATCAAATGTTGCCATTCTCTGTGCTCTCATGGGTTCAAGACTCGGCTTGCGTTATGAGGAGCAGACGGATATGATAATTGCTGCGTTGGTACATGATATAGGCAAGCTAAATATTCCTTCGGAACTTGTGAAGAAAGAAGACCTTACGGCGGAAGATGTGGCGCAGATGAAGAAATATGAACTTCACGGGGCTGATGTGATAGAGGCAACGTTTACGTCAACACCTGCGATCAAACGTACTATGCTCCAGGCATACAGGCATATTGAAGCTTTTGAATCTGGTCAGGATATGGACAGTGCCAAAATGGTTAAGAGCGCCAAGATACTTGTTGTTGCAGATATGTTCGATCAGATGACGGCGATGAGCTTAAGGCAGGAACCGATGACATATATAAGTGCGCTCAAGTTTCTGATGTCATTTCCAAACTGGTTTGATCCGGATATAGTAAAGGGACTGATAAAAAGTGTTAATTTTCTGAAAGAGGGTACCAGTGTTGAACTGTCAAACGGAGAGAAAGCTCTCGTACTGACAACTAATCCGGATAATCTTCTAAAGCCTATGGTACTTGTATTTTCGAGCAATACTATCATTGATCTTGCCAGATCGTCGATATATCAGGGGCTTGAAGTTGTTGATACCATGAAAACTCTGGATGAGAGATATATTATGGATGCAGATGCGATAAAGAAGCTTAAAAGCGGGATCAGCGATTAAAACGATCCCGCTTTTGACATTTCAGAAAAAATATACTAATATAAATAAGCACATTTTTTACGGGATAACTTGCATTTGTGGCGGGTTATATCACTTTATTTCCCTTTTTAGGTTAATTTAATATGGAGGAAAGATGTTTAGCAGTGTTTTGTCTTTTGGCATTCACGGTATAGAAGGCTTCTGCGTAAATGTTGAGGCTGATATTTCCGATGGTATGCCTGTATTTGAACTGGTCGGCTATCTGTCAGGAGAGGTGAGGGAAGCCAGGGAGCGTGTTAGAACCTCACTTAAGAATTCGGGATACAGCTTTCCTGTGAAGCGTATCACGCTCAATCTTTCTCCGGGTAATGTCAGGAAGCACGGTACAGGCTATGATCTTCCCATGGCGGTAGCGATACTTGCGGCTATGGGTGAGATAAAGAATGATTTGTTAAAGGATACGATCATAATAGGGGAGCTGCTGCTTAACGGTGAAGTGAGCGGCATAAACGGAGTATTGCCGATGGTGATCAAGGCACGTGGTATGGGCATAAAAAGATGTATTGTGCCTGCAGCGAATGCGGCCGAGGGAGCAATGGCGGGTGAAGTAGAGATAATAGGTGTGCATGATCTTTTAGAAACTGTCGGTTATCTTAACGGAACGGGAAACTTAATGCCTTATGAGGTAAAAGAAGCGATAAAAAGTAAGGACCCAAAAGGAGTGGCAGATCTTAAGTATGTTAAGGGGCAGTTAATGGCTAGGCGTGGACTTGAGATAGCTGCCTGTGGCATGCATAACATGCTTATGGTCGGGGCTCCGGGTGCTGGAAAGTCGATGCTTGCCAAGTGCATTCCCACTATACTTCCGCCGCTTACCAAAGAAGAAGCACTTGAGGTTTCGAGTGTCTATTCGGTTGCAGGACTTCTTAAGGATGGAAAAGGGCTTATAACAGAGCGCCCGTTTGTGAATCCGCACCATACGGTGACGGATATAGCAATGACGGGAGGAGGAGCATATCCGAGACCCGGAAACATATCGCTCGCACATCGAGGCGTCCTCTTTCTGGATGAGATGGCTGAATTTTCGCGATACACACTGGAAGTTCTGCGGCAGCCATTGGAGGACAGGAGCATTACAGTAGCAAGAAATTACGGGACATATGTATATCCGGCTGATTTTATGCTTATTGGGGCTATGAATCCATGCCCTTGCGGCGCATATCCCGACCTGTCGAAATGTACCTGTACAGAGCCTGCAAGGAGAAGATATTTAAACAGGTTGAGCCGTCCCCTGCTCGATCGAATGGATATCTGTGTTGACGTTGAGAGATTAAGTTACGTTGACTTGCTCTCAGAGCAGCCTGCCGAGTCGTCGGAAAGCGTGAGAAAGCGGGTTGCCCGGGCGCAGAAGATACAAAGGAAGAGATTCTGCGAGGATGGTATCCTTTTTAATTCACAGATGGGTCCGGATGAACTGGGGAAATACTGCAGGCTTTCTTCTGAGGCTGAGAGCTGGTTTGTAAAAGCACTTGAAAAGCTGGATATCTCGGCCAGAGCATATGGGAGGATACTGAAGGTGGCGAGGACCATAGCTGATATGGACGGCAGTGATGATCTAAAAAGGGAGTATCTTGCAGAGGCAATACAGCTTAATAATTCGTATATATTGAATTAAAACGGAGGAATAATATGGAAGATGATATTAAATATGATTACTGGTGGGCAGGTATGCCAAGATGTTATCAGGGGCAGGTAAAGCATGTGGCAATGGACGCGGGATCGACCAGGCGGCTGTATGAAATGGATAAAGCAGAACTAATGACAATTGACGGGATCGGTGAAAAATATGCGGATGATATCATTGAGAAAAGAAAAGGATGGGACATAAGCGGTGAATATGACAAGCTTGTAAACAGCGGGATCAGGTTCATACCATGGTATTCATCCGAGTATCCACAAAGGCTTAAGGCAATAAAAGGACATCCTTTTGCGTTGTTTTGCCTTGGAGATTTTCCGGATGATAACAGGCTTAGCGTGGCAGTGGTAGGAGCGCGTAACTGTTCACAGTACGGGCGCATGATGGCATCAAAGTTCGGGACGGAACTTGCGGGATACGGAGTCCAGGTGGTAAGTGGTATGGCTTACGGTATAGACGGACTTGCTCAGGAGGCTGCTCTTAATGCGGGCGGCACTTCATATGCGGTGTTGGGTTGCGGTGTTAACATATGTTATCCTCCATCTAACCGAATTCTATATGAAAGACTAAAGGAAAATGGAGGCATTATCTCAGAGTATGGCTTGTACAGTAAACCCATGGCCAGTCTTTTTCCGCCAAGGAACCGCATAATAAGTGCATTGTCTGATCTGGTGCTTGTTATAGAAGCGAGGGAGCAGAGTGGAAGCATGATCACGGTCGACATGGCGCTTGAGCAGGGACGTGAGGTGGCCATCGTGCCCGGAAGGATAACGGATCCTCTAAGTACGGGCTGTATGAAGCTGTGCAAACAGGGTGCTTATCCGGTTACAAGTGCTGAGGATATAATGTATATCCTTGATGAGAATTTTGATAATTCAAAAAAGAGTGTCATACGTTCGAGAGTCATGCTTACGGAAGATGAAAAGCGTATATATGAGGTGCTTGAACCTTATGCAAAGAGCATAGGTGAGATAACCGACGAATCATCTGTTTCGTTCAGAGACGGCATCGCAGCGCTTGTGGAACTGTGTATCAAGGGACTGGCAGCCGAGACGGGAAAGGGGTATTATGTAAAGGCTAAGGATTGTGTGGCTGTTTGATTTTAGCCTTGAAAATGAATTCTTTTTATGATATGGTATGGCTTGTTTGATTTTAATGCATGTGGGGAAAAATTATGAGCAAGAATCTTGTGATTGTGGAATCACCGGCCAAGGTTAAGACTATCAAGAAGTTTTTGGGTTCCAATTATGAAGTTGTAGCCAGCAACGGACATGTAAGGGATCTGCCCAAGAGCAGTCTTGGAGTTGATACCGAAAATGATTATGAACCCAAATATATTACAATAAGAGGCAAGGGAGATCTGGTAGCTTCGATAAAGAAGGAAGTCAAGAAGGCTGATAAGATTTATCTTGCAACTGACCCGGACCGTGAGGGAGAGGCTATCTCGTGGCATTTATACTATGCTCTCAAGCTTGGTGACAAGAAGGTATACAGGATAACTTTCAATGAGATAACAAAGGGAGCTGTCAAGGAATCCATAAAGAATGCCAGGAATATAGACATGAACCTTGTAAATGCCCAACAGGCCAGAAGAATACTGGACAGGATGGTGGGATACAGGATATCACCGCTTTTATGGGCAAAGGTTAAGCGCGGTTTAAGTGCCGGAAGGGTGCAGTCGGTGGCGCTTCGTATGATTTGTGAGCGCGAGGCTGAGATAGACGCGTTTATTCCGAGGGAATACTGGACTCTGGATGTAGAACTGGCTGAAGGCAAGAATAAGAAAACGATAAGCGCTCATTACACCGGAGGAGAAGAGAATGGAAATGAGATAGCGTCCAAGGAAAAGCTGGATTGCGTTGTTAGGGATATAAGTAAAGGTAGTTTTAAGGTTACGGATGTTAAGAAAGGCGAGCGTGTAAGGAAGCAGCCTTTGCCGTTTACTACATCTACGCTCCAACAGGAAGCCAGTAAGGTTCTTAATTTTTCCACACAGAAGACTATGCGTATAGCCCAGCAGTTGTATGAGGGTATCGATATAAAAGGTGAGGGCACAGTTGGTATCATCACTTATCTCCGTACCGATTCAACGCGTGTTGCCGCAGAGGCGAGTAAGAGTGCACAGGCATATATAAAGGGGCATTATGGAGATAAATATGCTTCTTTTGACATTGAGCATAAGAAAGACGGAAAGAAGATACAGGATGCTCATGAGGCTATAAGACCAACCGATATAGAGAGGACGCCGGAAGCGATCAGGGATTCACTGTCAAGGGATCAGTTGCGGCTGTATTCGCTTATATGGAAACGCTTTACGGCGGCAATGATGGCACCGGCAGTATATGAGACTACGGCAGTCAGGATAGAGGCGACGGGACATAAGTTTAAAGCATCAGCTTCGAAGCTTAAGTTCGATGGATTTATGCGTGTATATACAACGGAAGAAGACAGAGAAGAGGATTCGGGTTCGCTTCCTGACAGTCTGTCAAATGGGACTGTTCTGACGCTTTTGGATATGAATGAAAAACAGCATTTTACACAGCCGCCCGCTCATTATACGGAAGCTTCATTGGTTAAGGCGATGGAGGAACTGGGCATAGGACGTCCGAGTACATATGCGCCGACGATAACGACGATACTTGCAAGAAGATATGTGACCAAGGAAGGCAGGAACCTGTATGTTACCGAGCTTGGTGAAGTAGTGAATAAGATGATGGTGGAAGCATTTCCAGGAATAGTAGATAAGGATTTTACCGCTAATCTTGAATTGCTCCTTGATAATGTTGAGGAAGGTACGGTAGACTGGAAGACTATAATCAGGAATTTCTATCCGGATCTTGAGGAAGCCGTGCAGGCTGCGGAAAAGGAACTTTCAAAGGTGGATATAGCGGATGAGGTCACCGATGAGATATGTGATCAGTGCGGCAGGAACATGGTGCTGAAATACGGACCGCATGGCAAGTTTTTGGCTTGTCCCGGGTTCCCGGAATGCAGGAATACGAAACCGTATCTTGAGAAAACAGGTATAAAATGCCCGAAGTGCGGAAAGGATATAGTTATACGAAAGACGAAAAAGGGCAGAAGGTTTTATGGGTGCGAAGGCGGTGTGGAATGTGAGTTCATGTCGTGGCAGAGACCGGTAGCAACTCCTTGCGCAAAATGTGGCGGGCTTATGGTTGAAAAGGGATCCAGACTGCAGTGTATCGATCCGAAATGCGGCTATGTCTGCGATAAACCTAAAGAAGAGTGAATTTTGCTGTAATTTCAATAAGAACTTTAAATAGTTAGAAAATTAGCGAGAAAATTTAAAATATTCAAGAAACGAGCGTGAAAATCATTGATTTTGGCGCTCGTTTGTGCTATGATTCAATTGTTGCAATATTTGTAGGAATTAATCGAAATTATCTTAAAAGTAAGCGGAGGTATCCGATGAGCAGTGTACAGTTGCTTGATAAGACCAGAATGATCCAGAAGCTGCTGCATAATAACAGCTCCAGCAAGGTTGTTTTTAATGATATATGTGATGTTCTCAAAGATATTCTGGAATCCAATGTGCTTGTTATCAGTAAAAAAGGCAAGATATTGGGCACTGGAGCAAGGGACGATATAGGGGAGATCGAGGGACTGCTTAAATATGAGGTCGGTGGGATAATCGATCATATGTTGAATGAACGGTTATTGGGAGTGTTATCTACCAAGGAGGATGTTAATCTGGAAACTCTTGGCTTTGAAGTGTCTGAAAGCAATAAGTATCAGGCTATAGTTACTCCCATAGATATAGCAGGTGAGAGACTTGGAACATTATTTATCTATAAGGTTAAGGAACATTACACAATTGACGATATAATATTGTGTGAGTATGGTTCTACTGTTGTCGGACTTGAAATGCTCAGGGCGGTAAATGAGGAGAGCGCTGAGGAGAACAGAAAGCTTCAAGTGGTGAAATCTGCTATAGGAACTCTGTCATTTTCTGAAATGGAAGCCATCATTCATATTTTTGATGAACTTAACGGAAATGAAGGTATACTTGTTGCGAGCAAGATAGCGGATCGCGTGGGGATAACGCGTTCTGTCATTGTAAATGCCCTTCGTAAGTTTGAAAGCGCAGGAGTTATTGAATCAAGATCGTCAGGAATGAAAGGTACATATATCAAGGTCCTTAATCCTGTTATCTTTGATGAGATCGAAGAGCTGAAAAAGAAGAAATAAACCTTATAAACGGATTTGTAGGGATATACAAACGGATTTGCAGACAATGCGAATCCGTTTGTGCATTTTTAGGAGAAATATGGTGATATTTGTGTTGCGTACAAATAAAAACCACAATATAATGTACATTTTTCCAAATTAACCTTGTGTTTTTGACAATTTTTATTATAATAAAGGAAGGGTAGGTGAGTTTAATGATTAATACGGGTGTATTTAATTACGTCAACGTGCTTGATAAAGCGGCTGACGCGGCGTGGATGCGCAATGATGCCATATCCAATAACATTGCCAACGTTGATACTCCGAATTACAAGAGGCAGGACGTGTCTTTTGAAACGGAGCTTCGGCATGCCCTCAGATCGAGTAAATATGTCAGTCTCGATGCCAAAGTGGAGGCTATTAATTCGGGACGGCTGTCACACATTGAACCCCGTACATATTTGGATCATACAGGATTCTCATACAGGCTGGACGGCAATAATGTCGATATTGATACGGAAAATGTCGAACTGGCTTCGAATGAGATCAAATATAATGCACTTGTACAGAGCATAGACCAGGAGTTTAAGAACATCAAGTCGGTTATTAAGTAGAAGGAGGGCAATCATGAGCATATTTAAATCATTTGGTGTGAATGCCTCCGGTATGACGGCTGAGCGTTACAGGATGGATATCATCTCCCAGAATGTGGCCAATGCCAATACAACGAGGACTGAAGACGGTACACCGTATAAAAGAAAGATCGTAACATTTGCAGAGAGAAATATGGATCCTACAAAATTCGGAACAATATTTGCAAGAAGCAGAGGTATGGATGTGGGAGACGGCGTTAAGGTAAGCCGCGTGTTCGAAGATGAAATGTCGGAGATGAAAAGGGTATACGATCCGGCACATCCCGATGCGGACGAGGACGGATATGTATGGTATCCTAATGTTGATATCGTAACAGAGATGACCAATATGATAGATGCGACCAGAGCCTATGAGGCTAATGCCACAGCTTTTACAGCGAGTAAGTCCATGGCGATGAAGGGGCTGAATATCGGCCAGAGCTGATATGTAGGGAGGAAAGAATATGGATATTTCTTCATTATATAATGTCAATTCAAATGCAGTGGCAGCGGCTGCAACCAAAGCGTCTACAAGGCCGCAGGAGAATGATGAGAGTTTTGCTTCGTTGTTTCAGTCCGCTCTCGGCAATCTGGGTGAGACAAATGCCCTGCTGAACAAACAGGAAGAGGAAGAGATCAAGTTCGCACTTGGTATTACCGAGAACACTCATGATCTCAGCATAGCTGCAGCCAAAGCGTCGACGGCATTAAGTTATACGGTCGCGCTGAGAGATAAATTTATTGAAGCTTATAAGGAGATAATGCAGATCCAGATCTAGTATCCGGACTAATGAAACGGAGATGATTTTATGCTGGACAGATTAAAAGAGATCCCACAGAAGATACTTGACTGGTGGAACAAGTTCACCACTAAACAAAAGACCATAATTATCAGTGTTTCGGCCGGCGTTGTAGTAGCGCTGGCTATTCTTGCAACTATACTGACAAGACCGCAGTATGAAGTACTTGTGACCTGCGAGTCGACCAAACAGGCGTCAGAGATAATCAGCCTGTTGGAAGGCGACAGTATACCATATCAGGTTACAGATGACGGATTGGTGATCTCGGTGCTTAAAGAGAATGTGGCATCAGCTACACTTCTCCTTGGAGCCAACAGCATACCGGCTGACAGTTACAGTATAGAGACTGCTCTGGGAGGAGGATTCTCCGCAACTGAATCCGATAAGCAGAAAAGATACAAGCTGTATCAGGAGGAACATCTCGAGGATATCATGGAAGCGCAGTCGGCAGTAAACAAGGCTTATGTGACTCTTAGCATCCCGCAGAATGACGGCACTCTGCTTGCCAAGGAAGAAGAAGCATATGCGTCAGTAATGCTTGATCTAAACGAGGAACTGGGAGCGGGTGTTGCAGATAATTTTGCCAAGAATATAGCGACCGCCCTCGGCAATAAGACAACAGAGAATATTACGATCATAGACTCCAACGGAAATCTTCTGTTTTCCGGAGCAGATGCTGCAGCTAACGGTTCGGGTACTATCAATACATCTAATCAGATAGCACTCAAATCGGAAGCCGAGAGACTGGTAAAGCAGGAGGTCACGCAGGTTCTGTTGGGCTCGAATCTGTATGAGGATGTCAAGGTTGCTACCAATCTGATATTTGATTTTTCCACTCTGAGTGAGACTGAACATACATATACCCAGGCAGATGAGAACGGAACAAATGTAATATCGCATGAGAACACTTATGAAGCCGAGGGTACCGGTGGAGTGGCGGGCGTTCCGGGAACGGACACCAATAATGAGGAAACCACCTATGTGATGGAAAATGGAGGTAATTCCAATTACAGTGTTACCGAAGAGTCAAGGGATTATCTTCCAGGCGAGAAGATTACAGACCGCACAACGCCGGGAGGCGTAATAAAGTATGATGAGTCATCGATAGCGATAACTGCTTCGCACTATGTAATATACAAGGAAAGCGATCTTAAGCAGCAAGGAGCTCTTGATGGAATAACGTTTGAAGAATTTGTTGCATCAAACAGCGATATGGTCAAGAAAGATGTTGATGAGGAGATGATAGCACTGGTTTCGCGTGCAACAGGCATACCGGCCTCCAATGTATCCATAATCGCTTATGATGTGCCAATATTCCAGGCGGATGAGAATGGTGCAATGAGTGCATCGGATATTGCTCAGATAGCTCTTATAGTTATCATACTCGCACTTCTTGCAGTTGTTGTGTTCTCAAGCCTCAGAAGAGAGAAGCCGGTTATAGAGCAGGAAGAGGAGCTGTCGGTTGAGAATCTGCTGCAGACAACGCAGGAGCAGCAACCGGCGCTAGAAGATATAGAACTTGAGACTAAATCAGAAGTCAGGATAGCAGTCGAGAAATTTGTTGATGATAATCCGGATGCGGCAGCGGCGCTTTTGCGAAACTGGCTTAATGGAGATTGGGGGTAATTATGGCACAGCATGATGAGGAGCTGTCCGGTGTACAGAAGGGTGCGATATTGCTGATCACGTTGGGGCCCGAGCGTTCAGCTATGATCTTTAAGCATCTTAAGGAAGAGGAAATAGAGGATCTGACGCTGGAAATTGCAAATACAAGAAGCGTCACTCCGCAGATAAAAGAGCAGGTGATGGAGGAGTTCTATCAGGTTTGCCTTGCACAGCAGTATATCGCAGAGGGCGGTATCGGCTATGCCAAGGAGCTTCTGGAGAAAGCGCTGGGAGAGCAGAGGGCTATGGATGTTATCGGCAAGCTTACTGCTTCGCTTCAGGTCAAGCCGTTTGAATTCATACGTAAAACGGAAGCCTCACAGCTGCTTAACTTCATACAGGATGAACATCCTCAGACTATCGCATTGATACTGTCGTATCTTAGTGCATCACAGGCTGCCATGATCGTATCGGCACTGCCACCTGACAGGCAGGCTGATGTTGCCAAACGTATTGCTCTTATGGACAGAACATCCCCTGATGTTGTTAAAGAGGTGGAACGAATATTGGAAACGAAGTTATCTTCGCTTGTTAATCAGGATTATACGGTTATCGGCGGCGTGGATTCGGTTGTTGATATCCTCAACACCGTTGACAGGAGTACAGAGAAGCATATCATGGAGACTCTTGAGATAGATGAGCCAGAACTTGCCGATGAGATCCGTAAGAAGATGTTCGTATTTGAGGATATCCTTTTGCTTGATGACAGGGCTATACAGCGTGTATTGCGTGATGTTGATAACGGTGATCTCGCAATTGCGCTTAAGAGTGCCAATGAAGAAGTACAGAATGCTATTTTCAACAACCTGTCGAAACGTCTTGCCGTGATGATAAGAGAGGATATGGAATTCATGGGTCCTGTCCGCATGAAGGACGTGGAAGAGGCCCAGCAGAAGATAGTAAATGTTATAAGGCGGCTTGAGGATTCAGCTGAGATCGTTATCTCAAGAGGCGGAGGTGATGAGATAGTTGTCTAATCTTCTTAAATCTAATTATGTTGTGAAGAAGGAAGAAACACGAGTTATTGATTCCAACGAACTCATCGCAAATAAGCTTCAGGTTTTAAGCGAGATAGCAGAACGTGAGCCAGAGCCGGAGTATGAAGATGAGCCTGCGGAATTCAGAGAAGGTCTCAATGCGGAGCAGTTGGAAATGCTGCTTGAGGATAATCCGGATGGTCTTAATGATGCGGAGCCAAAAGAAGATGGCAGCGAGTCCGGGGTAATACATGCCGACAGAGCAGCAATGCTTGAGGATGTCAGCAAAGAGGCTGAAGAGCTCATTGATAATGCGCGCAACGAAGCTCAGGACATAATTGATGCTGCCAATGCAGAGGCTGAATCGATAAGGGAATCCTTTAAGGAACAAGGTTATTCCGAAGGGTATGAACAGGGACATGCCGAAGGGATCAAGGTTATAGAAGAAAAGACAAAAGAGCTTGAGGACAAGGAGAAAGAGCTGCTTGCTGATTACGATAAGAAGCTTGATGAAATGGAGCCTCTATTAGTAGATACGATCACAGATATTTTTGAACATATATTTCATGTTTCGTTGTCATCAAACAGAGAGATAATGCTTAACCTTCTGCATGATACCGTACGTAATGTAGAGGGCGGCAAGAACTTTATAGTACATGTGTCCAAGAGTGACTTTGAGTATATAAATGACAGGAAGGATCAGCTTACCGAAGGACTCGGAAGCACCGATACGATAGAAGTCATCGAAGATCTTACACTGAGGCAATCAGAGTGCTTTATTGAAGCCGAGGGCGGAATATATGACTGCGGTATCGGCACGGAGCTGGAGCTGCTTAAGAAGGAGCTCATGCTGCTAGCTTATCAGAAGAGCTGATCCTGCAAGGAGACGGCTGCGTGAATATATCCAAATATCAGAAATTAAAGGAAAAAACCTTTTATAAGAGGCTTGGCAAAGTGGTTAACGTTGTCGGCCTTACTATAGAGTCTCTGGGGCCTGACGCGAGCCTTAACGATCTGTGCAGAATAAGCATAGACGAAGAGGATGACAAGTATGTGCTTGCTGAGGTTGTAGGTTTCAGGGACAACAGAACACTTCTTATGCCCTGCGACAGTACAGAGGGAATAGGTTTCGGATGTATTGTTGAAAATCTTGGGTATCCATTGTCGGTCAGTGTGGGAGATGAGATGCTGGGTCAGTGTCTTGACGGACTCGGACGTCCCACAGACGGTTCCGTTATCAAAACTGCTGTCAGCTATCCGGTAGAAGCAATGCCACCGGATCCCATGGACAGAATAATAATAGACACGCCGCTACCGCTTGGCGTTAAGGCTGTAGATGGGATAATGACCATAGGCAAGGGGCAGAGGATTGGTATATTTGCGGGTTCCGGAGTGGGCAAGAGTACACTTCTTGGTATGTTTGCTCGTAATACCAAGGCTGTTATCAACATCATTGCTCTTATCGGAGAGCGGGGACGTGAGGTCAGGGAATTCATTGAACGTGATATGGGCGAAGAAGGTATGAAGCGCTCGATCGTTGTTGTGGCAACGTCTGATAAGCCAGCACTTATGCGCAAGAAAGCAGCACTTACTGCAACAGCCATAGCTGAATACTTCAGAGATCAGGGCAAGGATGTACTTTTGATGATGGATTCGCTTACGCGTTTTTCAATGGCACAACGCGAGATAGGACTAGCCAGTGGTGAACCGCCTGTTACACGTGGATATCCGCCCAGTGTGTATGCCGAGATGCCTAAGCTTTTGGAACGTGCGGGTAACTCTGATAAGGGCTCGATCACGGGGCTTTATACCGTACTTGTGGACGGTGATGATTTTAATGAGCCGATAACCGATACAGCGAGAGGAATACTTGACGGACATATAATGCTTAACCGTAAGCTGGCTCATAAGAATCATTATCCTGCAATAGATATATTGCAGAGCATTTCAAGATGCATGAGCCAGATAGCCACTAAGGATCACAAGGCTCTTGCAGGTAAGCTTAAAAACGTTCTGGCAACATATAGTGAAGCAGAGGATCTTATTAACATCGGCGCTTATAAATCGGGAGCCAATCCCAATATTGATTATGCGATTGAAAAAATAGACAGTGTCAATGAATATCTGTGTCAGGATGTAGATACCAAGTATTCGTTTGATGAGGAGCTTGAGCTGCTTAAGGAAATATTCTGAGGCATATGCTAAGGATCCTGCCCGGGGAGCGTGAGGTAAATGGCCAAGTTTTTCTATAAAATGCAGAATATACTTGATATCAAGCTGAAGCTTGAAACTCAGGCCAAGAATGAATATGCGATAGCAAACGCCGAATTGGCCGAAGAAGAGGAGAAGCTTAATACGCTTGAAACGAGGCGGCAGCAGTATGAGAATCGCCTTGCGCAGCTTTATTGCGACAAGCTTGATGTAAGGGAAATACATGAGACAGCAGATGCTGTTGAGCTAATGAAATATCATAAGCGGCTTCAGGAAGTCAATGTTGCAAGGGCCAGGAAGAAAGCTGATGAGGCTCGTGACAGGCTTCAGGAGGCGGTACAGGACAGGAAAACGCATGAGAAGCTGAAGGAGAATGCATTTGAAATATTCAAACAGGAAGTTGCGGCGGCTGAGAGCAAGGAAATTGACGAGCTTGTAAGCTACAGGCACGGACAGGGTGATGAAGAGTAAGCGATTATTGAGAGGATATAGATATGGCTAATGATGTTGAAGTGATAACTGATATTGAGGAATCTCCCAAAGAGAAAAAAAAGAGAGAGAAGGCGGAAAAGAAGGAACTGAAAAAAAGGGGCGGAGGATTTGATGCGGCTGTTACCGACGGCGGGACAATGTATCTGGATGCAGAGGATGATGAGGATGAAGGCTCCCTTTCGATGGCTCTTATTACAATGTTCATTGTGATTATATGGCTGGCAATCCTTTGTTTGCTGATAAAGCTTGATGTAGGAGGTTTCGGCTCAGGTATACTTGCTCCCATTTTTCAGAATGTGCCGGTCATTAACAAGATCCTCCCAGAAAAGGATGTCTATGTTGAAGAAGAGCGGGAATTTAAGGATCTCAATGCGGCTGTTGCGGAAATAGAGCGTCTGCGTAGTGAGAACGAGGAGCTGAAGGCGGCCAGGGAAGCGGCAGAGGCAGTGGATCCGTCTGAAGAGGTGGCTGCTCTTAAGGAAGAGATAAAGCGTCTTCAGACTTTCGAAAATTCACGGATAGAGTTTCAGAAGCTTAAGACAGAATTCTATGAAGAGGTAGTATTTGCTGATCAGGCGCCTGATATTGCCAATTATAAGACTTACTATGAGAGCATAGATCCTGATAATGCGGCCTATCTGTACAAGCAGGTTGTTCAGCAGATGGCTGAGGATAAGGAATTGTCCGAGTATGTTAAGGCTTACAGTGAGATGAAGCCCAAGAGCGCTGCCAAGGTGTTTGAGGAGATGTCCGGAAATCTGGATCTTGTTGCGAAGATACTTAAACAGATGGATGCATCGCAGAGAGCCAAAATATTAAATGTCATGGATCCAAAGATAGCCTCTTCGCTGACTAAGATGATGGATCCGGACTAATTTATGCTAAATGTTTTTGATATTATTACCGATATAATTATAGGCAAATATATTATAGAAGCAGCTTATGCTGTTAAGGAAAGGAGGATAGAATGGGAATAGCAAAAGTATCAGATATAAAATCATTCCTTCCCGGTACGGCAGGCGTCAATGATGTTAAGGCTGCAAATGAAGCGGGCACAGTTGATTTTGCCAGAGTAATAAGTGACGCAGCAGCTAAAAATGCTCCGGCTGTACAAACGGCAAGTGCAGATGCTGTAAAGCAGCCCCCCCAAAGCACAAGGCCGGTCAGGAAGGCCGATAATGCTGATTCTGGCAGAATAAAGGATTCAGGCAATGAAGGCACCATGTCGAAGGCCGGAGAAATCGACAAAGGAAAACTTGAAGAAAAAATAAATGAAAAGGTCGATAAGATCAAAACAGCAATTAAGGATAAACTTGGTGTTACAGATGAAGATGTTGATGAAGCTATGGCAGCGATGGGAATGGCCCCTTCAGATCTGTTGAATCCTGATAATCTCAAGGGTCTTATGTTGGAGTTGTCAGATGAGACGGATTCTTTGGCACTTATAACAAATGAGGAGCTGCTTGTAAGCATTACCGATGTGACCAGGCTCGCAGCCGAAATGCTTGCGGAGCTTCAGGATGAGTTCGGAATAACTGCCGGGGATTTAGAGGCTCTTTTCAATCCGGTCGAAAATAATATGGAAACGCTTGTCCCTGTTGATGTAAGTTCGGTTACTGAAGAAGAGAATGATTCAGATACGGATGGCAACGGTGGTGTACGTGTTGAGATAACCCG
>JAFXVI010000018.1 GCA_017524595.1 Lachnospiraceae bacterium
CATCTTGAAAATTGAATAGTGACGGTTTTACGCTGTTTTGTGAGCGCTATCCTGAATGTATCTATTTCAAGAAAACTATCTTCTCCCCAGATATTTTACATAGTATAACACCGCATTTATCAGGTATGCAGGTTGAATGAACAGTTATCTCTGAATTATGCAATAGTCAGGGGGATTGCAATGGCACACGATACTTTATATATAGTTGACAACAGCAGCGAAAAGGCTTCCGTAAAGAATTACTTATCTGAATGGTGTTCTATCTCAAAGCAGATGGATATTGCAACAGGTTACTTTGAGATCGGCGGACTGCTCACTTTAGGGGAAGATTGGCAGAAACTCGATAAAATACGCATTATTCTCGGCAATGAAGTTACAAAACGCACAAAAGATATCATAGAAGAAGTAGCACAGACTATGATTGAACGTTTCCGTACCAGTATGGAGCGTGAGCATGAAAAGAATGAGTTCCTGATAGGCGTCCCTGCTATCATCAAAGCTATGAAAGCCGGAAAGATCGAGTGTCGTGTATATGACAGCAATAAATTTCACGCTAAAGCATATATCACCTATTTCCGTGATGAATACAGAGATCAGTTCATTTCTGCTATGAATATTCCTTTGGGATACGCACTGGTCGGTTCGAGCAATTTTACAAAGGCAGGACTGACGCAGAATATCGAGCTGAATGTTCAGGTTAAAGATGAAGTCGAACAGCTTCAGAAATGGTTTGATGAACATTGGCAGAATGGCACGGATATTACCGAGGCAGTTTTAAAGGTAATGGAGATGCACTGCCGTGAGTTCAGCCCTTATGATGTTTATCTTCGCTCCATGTATGAGTATTTCAAGAGCCATGAGGAGACTGTTTCCGAATGGGAAGAAAATGAATCGGTCGTATATAAAGAATTGTCGCAGTATCAGAAAGACGGCTACAACAGCCTTATCCAGATTGCCGAGCGTTACTCCGGCGCTTTCCTTTGTGACGGCGTAGGTCTGGGCAAAACCTATGTTGGCATGATGCTGATAGAGCGTTTTGTAAAGAAAGAACGTAAAAATGTTGTTCTTATCGTCCCTGCATCTGCAAGGGTATCCGTATGGGAAGTAACGATAAAACGACTTATCCCTGAGATTCTGGAGGGCTTCTATCCGTTCAAGATCATCAACCATACCGATCTGCTGCTTGATAAAAATCAGAATCTAATGAATCAGATCGCACAGCAGGCGGAAATTATTATCATAGATGAAGCACATCATTTCCGCAACCGTTCCTCCAACAGATACAGAAAGCTGTTTGATATGATGCAGGCAGGCTGTAAAAAGCAGATGTTTATGCTGACAGCCACACCGATCAATAACAGTTTCCTTGATTTACAGCATCTTATTGAGTTGTTCACTCATAGGCAGGAAGATTATTTCTCCGCTGCTCCGTTGGGTATCCATAGTCTTTCAGGTCATTTCAAAAAAATGGAGAAGCAGCTTGATCAGGTTTCGGGTACAGCCATCAGCGATTCTTTTGATATATCCGGTGATATTATCCGCGCAGACAAACTTGTGACGGAGCTTGTTGTACAGCGCAGTCGTGCCTACGTTAAGCGGAGTCTGCTGACTGAGCAAGGTAATAATGTCCTTTTCTCCGAGAGAAAACCGCCCACAGTTGCGAACTACTCCCTTGAAAAGTCATACGGCAGACTGATAAAGGACTTTAAGGAGTCATTTGACCGCAAGGATAAGAACGGAAAGACGATAACGATCCTGTCCCTTGCGATATACTCCCCATACAGCGATGATTATTTCATCGGGGACAAGTCCAAGATGGACGAGATGGTAACAGGTCGTCAACAGCAGGTAGTAAATCTTATCCGCATCTTGCTCCTGAAACGCTTTGAAAGTTCTATCGAAGCATTCAAGGAGACTTGTATCAAAATATATATCCGTTTGAACAAGTTCCTTAACGATTACAAGAATACCGATGCAAGCAGTAAACGTCGTGTAGAACGTAAGCAGGCAGAACAAGAAGAAATCTTGCGGTACGCCGAGGAATATGCGGCTATGAATCAGACCTCTATCGAAGATATTGAGGACAGCCTGCCCGATTATGTGTGGAATACACAGGAAGTCTTTGATGTCAATGATTTCGATATCAATGCTCTGCTTGTTGATACCATGATGGATATGGACACACTTTCTAAGTTCATCGAAGATATGATGGAATTCAAGCCTGAGAACGATGATAAAATACGTGAATTAAAGCATATCCTGCACGAAGATACACGCATTCAGAACAAGAAAGTCATCATCTTCACGGAATACAAGGCGACAGCGCAGTATATTTATCGTGAGTTGCAAAAGGCAGGTTTTACCGATCTTTACGAGATCGACGGACAGACTTCCGGTGATCGCCATGAGATGATACAGCGTTTTGCTCCGTATTATAACGGCTGTTCGTCGGCGGAAGTAACGGACGAGATAAAGATACTTATCGCAACAGATGTACTTGCTGAGGGTTTAAACTTACAGGACGCATCTTGTCTGATCAACTACGAACTGCACTGGAACCCTGTTCGCCTTATGCAGAGGATAGGTCGTATCGACCGCCGCCGTGATGCCGATACCGAAGCCCGTCTGCTTGCAGATCATCCTGAACTGAAAGCAGATCGTGATTATGCGTATTATTGGAACTTCCTGCCGCCAAAGGAATTGGAAGATCTTTTGTCACTGTACAAGACCGTATCAAAGAAAACGCTCCGTATTTCCAAGACATTCGGTATTGAGGGCGAAAAGCTCCTCACTCCCGATGATGAATACGAAGCACTGAAAGAATTCAATTCTCATTATGAGGGCAGTACTTCCGCTGAAGAAGAAATTGCCCTTGCATATCAGCAGTTGTTAGCGGATAATCCCGACTATCTTGAACAGGTAAAGGAACTGCCGAGGAAAATGTACAGCGGTAAAATGGCTTCAACACGAAAGGGATACTTCTTCTGCTATGAACTGCCTACCAAGAGAGCAGACGGCTCATGGTCGGACGGCGACGGTATTTACCGCTGGTATGTGGTTGATACGGAAACTAATCAGGTCACGGAAGATCTGCATGAGATATGGACTGCCGTTAAATGCGAGCGTGACGAAAGTCGTGCCTTTAACGCTAACGAAGAGCAGTTCTCAGAGATACGCAAAGTGATAGAGAATTACATTAAGAAGAATTATCTGAAAGCAATTCAAGCGCCTATGGGCAAAAAAGCCAAGCTGGTCACATGGCTTCAGATGATATAGGGGGTAACAGATATGGATATCAGAAATATAAAGAGCGTAGATGATCTTATCATATACTTCACCGAGGAACTGAATTGGAACATTGACCTTGATGATTTTGATGAGATCGACGATATTACATACGATTTCGATGCATCGGACATCGGACTGAAAGAAGAGGCATTTGCTAAGATTTCATCATTACGGCAGTTACAGCCACTCTGCGATGAGCAGAAATGGGGCATCTTCTGTGTAGAGTTCGACAGCAACAAGTTTGAAGTGTCAGCACTCCGCAAGATACTGTCAGGACTTATCCCCAAGAGAAGAAATGCCGCTGAACACGCTGTATGGTCGCAGAAAGACCTTCTGTTCCTCTGCTTTTGGGGGACGGATAATAATCGAACCATCGGTATCGCACATTTTGAGGATAAGGATGCAGGACTTCCGCAGATAAAAATGATCTCCTGTGCGCCTGCTGTTGAGGATTTTACGCAGATACGCACTTTTGAGGAGCGCATCGGGCATCTGTCATGGGTGAAAGATGTTACTGACACACAGGCATGGTACGATCAGTGGTCGGCGGCATTTGTAACGGCATATCATCAGGTTATCAGGGACTCTGCTTCGCTTACGGTCAAGCTGGCGGCTGAGGCTCAGGCTATCCGTGACCGTATACTTGACATTTATGCTGTCGAAACGCATGACGGTTATGTGCATAAGCTGTTCAAGGATTTCAAGGACAA
>JAFXVI010000019.1 GCA_017524595.1 Lachnospiraceae bacterium
CTATATCACTGAAAACCTTGATCACGAAAGATGGAGCCATAGATTGGATGAAGGATTATTTGAACAGTTTTTGGAATTTTATGAACAGGCGCTAAGATAGAATCATGCCTATAGTCGTCTTATTGATCGTACATAATATCGAAAAATAATGTAAAGATGTAATAAAGTCAAAGTGTAAAGGTGCAGCCGGTAAAGAAGTCAAAGATTATAGAATTCTTGCACCTATCTCAGCTCCGATGCAGAATGTGATTTGTCTTGGAGTAAATTACAGAGAACATATCGAAGAAACTATGGATGTGCTGGATTTTACTAAGGAGACAGATGCAGTTTATTTCTCTAAAAGGGTTAATCGATTCAATAATCCTGGAAGTATTATTCCGGATTATGATATTGTTGATAGTCTTGATTATGAAGTTGAACTGGGTGTGATTTTGAAAAAAGATGCATTTCGGGTATCAGTGGATAAGTCATCAGAGTATATTCTCGGATACACTATCATTAATGATGTAAGTGCGAGAAATCTTCAGTTCAGACATCAGCAGTGGTACTTGGGAAAGAGCCTTGATGGATATACTCCGATGGGCCCCTGCATAGTAACTGCGGATGAAATAGCTGATGCGCATTCTCTTGATTTAGCCTGCTATGTAAATGGAGATAAGAGACAGAATAGTAACACAAAGTATATGATAACTTCGGTGGAAGAAGCTATATCGAAACTATCTCAGGCAATGACTCTTAAGGCAGGAACGGTGATTGCTACAGGAACTCCAGGTGGAGTAGCAATGGGGATGAAGCCGCCGATCTATCTCAAGAAGGGTGATGTGGTGAAATGTGAAATAAGCGGTATTGGTGAAATAATTAATACTATAGGGTGATATGAGACATGAGTTACATGATAAGCACAAAGGATAAGAAAATGGACTTACTGAAAGCAATCGGCGAGTTTGTAGAAATTAATGATCATAAGATGCATGTATACAGGACAGGAAATCCGGATAAACCTAAACTTGTATTGATGTCCGGTTCAAGTACGGTAGCGCCTGTTTATGATTTCAAGATTCTTTATACGAAGCTTCAGGAGAATTTTCGAATAATCATTGTTGAAAAGTTCGGTTATGGTTATTCTGATATCTGTGAGTATGACTGTGATATTGATTCTCTTGTGAACCTTCAACATGAAGCGTTAGAAAAACTGGGAGAGAAGGGGCCATATATACTCATGCCGCATTCTATGGCTGGAATAGAGGCTATCAGGTGGCTACAGATGTATCCGGAAGAAGTCAGTGCCCTAATAGGACTTGATATGACTTCGTATATCTCCTATGCCGAGTGGACTGATTCGGATATCGAAAAAAAGAGCAAACTGTTGCACAGAATGAAAAAACTCGGATTGTATAAACTCTCTACTATCCCTCATAATGACTCTCTTACTCAGAAGGATAAAAAACAATTGAAACTTCTTCAAAAAAGAAATGCATTTAATGAGTGTTATAGACGGGAAGCAGAGCGAGTACGGGAGAATGCTGCTACAGTTGGAAACAATGGACCGATAAAATGTCCGACATTGTTGTTTTCTTCTAACGGCAAGCAGACTTTCAGGAACTGGATCCAAAACCAACAAGAGTTTGCAGAAGTTATGGATGCAAGACTGATCACATATGATTGCGGTCATTATATCCATTACTTTAAGAGTGAAGAAATGAGCAAGGAAATAAAGGACTTTATTGCTTCGCTACCATTTAGATAATTTCCCAATTTATAGGGATGAGGCGATAGTGAGTTAGATCGAAAAATAATTGGCCAATACAGATTCCGCTTTCATTAGGAATATGGCTGATTTATCTATGAGGAGAGGTTGCTTGAAAGTAGCTATAATAAGACATTCAAAAGTGGATTTTGTCTGGAGTAAACGATGTACCTCGAAAGAGTTTGATTCGGAATGCGATGTATATGACAGTTCTCCGATTAAAGAAACAGTGAACATACAACTTCTGTCCGGATATAAAAGAATATACGTTAGTGAATTATCAAGAAGCCGGGAAACGGCTGAAAGACTGTACCCCAATGGAGAATATACAAAATCAGGGTTCATAAATGAGGTTCCGCTCAGATCGAGTTTTGATACAAAAATATGTGTGCCATTATGGCTCTGGAATATATCGGGACGGCTACAGTGGCTCATTAACAGTAAAAGACAGCCGGAGGGACGCAAACAAACAATAGAACGTGCAAGGCGGTTTGTGGAGATGATTTGTAGGGATAACGAAGACTGTGCTATTATTACTCATGGATTCTTTATGCATACACTAATAAAAGAGATGAGAAAAGCAGGATTCAGAACAAACAATCAGTCTGTTAAGTATAAGAACGGAGATTGTGTAATAGCGGAGAAAGGAGGCTGCTGTGGATAATAAGGGAACAAGACTATGTATCATTTCACTGCTTTGTATGTTTTTGGCACCGTTAGTTGTTTTTATAATTGGCAGTAATTTTATGAGCGGGGATATTTCAGGGACCACAGCAAGTGTCTATGGTGTGTTAATACCGCTTGATATTGCATCTTATATTGTGGCTTGGGTTTTAGCAATCATATCAAGAGTTAAGTACAAAAACAGATTCAGTCTGATTCTGATAATAATATATGGATCTTTACTTGCTCTTTCCGTAATCGGAATCATAGTATTGTTTTGTGTTTTTATGGGTCTGTTCTAGGAATGGTTTGGCAGGATGATACAGGGAGACGGTAGCGCTTTTGTCCAAACTATCTGAGGCGAAGCATTTTGTGAATGTAAAAGTCGAAATGGATGAGATGGATTTGACCTGTGCGGAGAGTAAGGCAACATACAGGGAAATAGCGGAGTGGGTGCAGGAAAACTATGGACAAAACCTCGAACAGGTGTTATTATTTTTGATTAGTAAACGCTAACCGCCATGAAACGAATCAAACTGCGGATTTGGGAAAAGGCAAGTGTAGATAAGGAGTATAACCTTATATTTTTTTTTGCATGAGGTTAGCAAAGGCTAACAGGGAAGAGAATCAACGTTTCCATGCTTGAAAAAATGCCGGCCAATATTTCCTATGAAACGCTTAAAAACTGTATGAGTGAGGCGGCAAGCTGTACCATGACATGGTGAGATCATTGGCTATCCCGAGTAGATGGCTAAGGAGATCAAAAGATTTATAGAAAGAGAGTGAACGGTTTTGACTTATCATGAATTTGGAACAGATAACAAAAGAGTGATAATCCTCATTCATCCGGCAGTCGTGATGTGGGATTATTTTGAGTACGTCGTACCATTGCTTGAGAAAGACTTTCATCTGATCATACCGGCACTTCCGGGATATGATCCGGATCGGAAGGATGATTTTACAAGTGTTGAAGTGATTGCGGCTGAAATAGAAAAGTGGGTTAAGGATAAAGAAATACAGAAAGTAGAGTGTATATACGGCTGTTCTATGGGCGGAGCTATTGTAGCGAAGCTTCTGTCTAACAATTTGATCCATTTTGAACATGCTGTGATGGATGGCGGTATCACTCCATATCAACTTCCGTGGCTTCTGACAAGGTTCATTGCGCTCAGGGATTTTATTATGATCTCCATGGGAAAACTCGGCGGTATAAAGCTGCTTGAAAAGGCATTCTCAACGGATGAACTGTCGGAAGATGATATCAGATATGAGGCAAAGGTCCTTGACATGATAAGTTACAGGACGATCTGGCGAACCTTTGATTCAGCAAACAACTATGCCATGCCTAAGCGGGTTGTATCGGATTGTCCGCATATAGAATACTGGTTTGCCGATGCAGAAGAAAAGGACAGGAAATGGGATATTGCATATATCCGTAAAGCTTTCCCGGATTCACGTTTTGTAAGATACAGGAATGCCGGGCACGGAGGGCTTGCTCCTTTTTATCCTGAAAAATTCGCCAAGGGGATCAGAAAACTCTGTAACAAATGAACACGGGAAGGATCAGAACAAAGGCAACTATGAATAAGATAAAGGTTGAAATGGGTGCAGTTCCGGAAACAATGCTGCAGACGATGTACGCAAGAGCAAGAGAATCACAAAAGCCGGATGCGGTTATACACGATGAAAAGGCAATAGAAATCGTTGCCTGATTTTTACTTTGATGGTTATGTATTCTGTTCGTGGGGGAGCAATAGACGGGCTGTATTTCTACGCCTTGCTGTTCCTTGAGGTGATGAATTGGTATGACGGCATCGTAATCGATGAGGTATGGGTCAGATACAGTAAATCCTGGTTGCTTCCCGGATGCGAAGACATGCCATACGTTCAGACTATAAGGCAGATACTGAAAAAGAGATTGTTTCTGACAATTATTTGGGTCATAGGAGCAGCAATTGTTGCGGGAATTGTTGCTTTGATCTTCTAGAGAGGTGAGCTTATGCTATTAACGATATTTCTCACAATCGTATTTTGCGTGGCGATAACGCTGATGATGTTTTCGGCAGTTGCATTTATACAGGATAAGAAGTTTTTCTCATCAGCACCGAAGGAAGCCCAGGAAGTGATAATACCCCGGGAAAAAGAACTGTTTTATGGTGCGAGAATAATAGGGTGGACTTTAATGATATTCAGCATGCTCTTGATTCTCGGCGTAGGTGTTATCTCTATTTGGGACGGATTTCGAAGCGGATTCACATTTTTACATTTTTTCGCGAGATTTGTGCTTATCTTTACCGTATATAAAATATACGACATGATCTGTTTTGACTACTTTCTGCTTATGAAATTCAAGTTTTTTCAGTACTATTTTCCGGAAGTGGATAGTGTATATTCGGGCAGAAAATATGGATACAACATAAGGAGTCAGTTGCTCAAGTTGTTTGTTATATTCCCGGCTGCTTCAGCACTGGCAGCATGGATATGTACGCTTTTTCAATAAATGTCCAGGAGAATAATAGGAGATGGATTATATCAGGATATCGGATGATAACGATGATGTGATCAACTACCTGAACAGGCTGTCTGAGATGAGAACGGAAGCCAATATCATACCGTTCCGGAAGAAGGCGTGATCAGTTGACAAAAGTTGACAAAAATAAGCCATATTTTATGTAAACAAAGAAACTCTGGAACCCGCATATTTGCTGGGTTTCAGAGTTCCCAAAAAGACGTAGGTGATTGTACATCAGACGAACACTTAAGATCATCCAGGGTTACTGTTTTTCTGCTGCCCTCCTCATTATAGTTGAATACGATCCTTAATTTATCGTCATAGACGAATATAGCATTTACGAATACATCAACAAGTCTCTTTTCGCAGTCCCGGTCCTTTTCGTTCATTTGCCGGAATTGTTCTAAGAAGAATCTTATATGATCCTTAGTGAGCTTAAAACCACTTTGCACTTCAATATCTGCTATGGCTGTTTGAAGGGCTATCTTTTGTCCGTTAAGCTCATCCAGCCTGCCGGATACCGTCTCAAACGGCATACCCTGTTCAACGGCTTTTGTAAGGTTTGCAATGCCCTTGTCTATACCTTCGATCTGCTTAAGCATTGCATCTCTTTCATTCTGTTTTTGATCCTGCTGCAAGTAATATTCCCACGTGCTATCTATGATCCCATCGAATATCTCATCATTATCAAGTATCTTATGGACTTCACTAAGCACAAGATCCTCTATCCATTCTTTGCGTACAGGCTTTTTATCCTTATTTCCGCAGGCATAGTAATCATACTTCTTACCGCTCTTACCGTGGCCGGCCTTGCCTACCATAGCGTTACCGCAGTGACCGCAGTACAGCTTTCCGGTTAGCAGATAATCCGAATACTTCCAGTTCCTTATAGGAGCGCGTTTATTTTCCTTAAGCATCTCTTGTACCTTGTAAAACGTCTCTTTATCGACGAGAGCCGGTATAGCATCCTCATCATAGATTATATCCTTGTACTTATAGATCCCGATATACTTTTCATTCTTAAGCAGTTTATCCAGGCTTGTACGCGCGAAGGGACCGCCCCTGGGTGTACGGTATCCGTTACTATTCAGATACCGGATTATATCAAAGAGGCTTTCACCCTTGGCATATTTCTCAAATATGACCTTGACGATAGGGGCCGTCTTAGGATCAGGCTCAAAATGCTTATCCTCTGTCAGTCTATATCCGAGTGGCGGGATACCGTTAACGGCCTTGTGCTGCTTCGCATTTTCCAGCAGGCCGCGCTTTACATTCTGTGAGAGCTGCAAGCTGTAATATTCGGCCATACCTTCAAGGACACTTTCAAGGATAACGCTTTCAGGTCCCTCCGGGATGCATTCAGCAACATACTCTACCCTGACTCCATTTTTCTTACATCGATATTTGTTAAATATAATCTCTTCACGGTTCCTGCCGAAGCGGTCAACCTTCCAAAGCAGGATGATAGAGAATTGCTTTTTGGCAGTATCGGATAGCATCTGCTGGAATGCGTCGCGGTTATCGTTGCGCCCGGTCATAGCCCTATCTACATACTCATGGATGATCTGATACCCTTTTGCCTCTGCATACTTTTGAGCGGCGGCTATCTGTCCGTCTATCGATTGATCCTTTTGTCCTGATGATGAATACCTTGCATACACCACGGCAATGTTATCTGTTTTATTTGTACTCATAGTGGATAATCCTTTTACCTACACGGCGTGTTATGCGGTAGTTCTTTTTCCCTGTGACGGATATGTTGACAGCCTGCCCTTGATGTATCCTATAACTTCTATTTTGTCCTCGTAGGTAAGTTGGTTGTACAGTTCAAGGATATATGGCATTTCTGATAGAGCGTCCTTATCAGTGGCCTCATGAAAGTTTATGGACTTCTTAACATCACCATAGAGATGATCCAGGGTGATCCCGGACTGTTCTGCTATAAGATCAGGATCGTCATAGTTCGTAGGATCATCAGTTTCACCTAAGAGATAATCCATAGTCGTATTTAATCTTTCAGTCAGCAGCTTTAAGTATTTTGAGCTGGGCGTTTTAGCCCTATCCCTTTTCCATGCCGATATGGTCCCCTTCTTGATCCCTAACTTTTCCTCTGCTTCCTTGGAGCATACCTGTGTTATGCCGCGTTCATGACACAGCTTCTCAAAATTCTCGTAAAAGCCCATAAATAAGCCCTCCACAAAAATAGTATAAATAATTTGACTTTTTCTGTTGACAGTCTAAAGTTATGGACTTATAATAAGGCTACAGTCAAAGATTTTAGACTATCAAAAACACATCCTATCGGTTGTCGGTAGGTCACAAAAAATGATATGAGTTTAGGCAAAAACAGTATATCACGATAGTATAAAATTTTCAACTGAAAATAAGGAAGGAGGCCAATATGCAGTTTAACGAAGATTGGACGGCAGAATTTGTAGGGCAGATGCATAAGTACAAGATATCCAATGATGAGCTGGCCGCTAAGTGTGGTTACACTCCCGGATATACGTCAATGGTACTTAATGGCCGGAAAGAGTTTTCATCGGATAAAGCCAAAGAGGATACCAAAGGCAAGATGCTCGAAGCTCTTAAGCGTCTGATTGAAGCAAGAAAGGAAGGTGAGGGCAATGCTTGATCTTAATGCCACAGCAAAGCAGAGCTTATCACACACATTCCTTGAAGCAGTCCAGCAGTATTACGCCGAACCGCGTAATATGGAAAAATTTGAAGAGTGGCAAAGAAATCGCACGATAAAGGAGGACAAATCAAATGGCGAGTAAGTCAGCAGACATGATTATTCAGATCAACGTGTCAGCTCCCGCACTTGAAAATGCGATCAAGGCATTAACAGATGCTATCGCAGGTAACAAGGTAGAGCAGACATCTCCATCGGTAAAGGTAGATAGCATAATGCCCGCACCGGTTCCGGCAGAAGCCCCGGCTCCTGCACCACAAGCACAGCCTATCCCGACAGTAGCACCCGCTCCTGCACCGGCTCCCGCTCCCGTACAGCAGACAGTACCGACAGCGGCACCTGTACAGCAGGCACAGCCCGTAGCAGCACCGGCTCCCGCTCCTGTACCAGTTCAGCAGGCAGCACCGGCTACACCGGCGGCAATCACACTTGAAGCTATATGCGCAGCAGGGGCACAGCTCATACAAACAGATCCCGAGAATATGCAGAAGGTTCTTAATATCCTTCCTAAGTATGGAGTACCGGCGATCAATCTTGTAAAGCCTGAACAGTATGAGGCTGTCGCAACAGATCTTAGAGCATTGGGAGCAACGATATAGGAGGTAGTATATGGCAGCACACGCATTACTATCAGCAAGCTCAATGCATCGTTGGGAAAACTGCACACGGGCACCGAGATTTGAAGCACAGTTCCCGCAGGGTGAGGCAAGCGTTTACGCCCAGGAAGGTACACTTGCACACAAGATGTGCGAGGAGGTTGCAAATTATAACTTCCACAAGATTGATAAGCGTACCTTCAATCGCAGGATGAATAAGTTAAGGGAAGATGAGCTTTACAATGAGGAGATGGAGCATACCTGCTTATTCTATGGTAACTACCTGTTCGAGAAGTCTCTTACATTCAGCGAGAAGCCCTTCACTGTACAAGAAGATATGGTTGATCTGTCCGACTGGATACCGGAAGGATTCGGGACCTGTGACAGCATCATGATTGGATCAGGCAAGATACAGATCACCGACTATAAGCACGGCAAAGGTGTACAGGTATCAGCAAAGAATAATTCACAGATGCGCTTATATGCTCTTGGAGCCTTAAAGAAGTATATGCCTATATACGGTGACTCCATAAAGACTGTCGTAATGGCAATCGTACAGCCCCGGATCACAGAGGATGTGGAAGAAGAAGAGCTGACCGTAGAGGAGCTGCTTGCATGGGGAGAGAATATCAAGCCCATAGCGCAGAAGGCCTATAACGGTGAAGGTGATTTTAATCCGGGATCATGGTGTAGATTCTGTAAAGGTAAGTCGGTATGTAAGGCTCGTTCAGAGAATGCTACAGCCTTAGAGGATTTTAAGGACGCGGTTATTATAGGCAAGCTGGATGGTGACGACAAGACGAAAGCCGCAACGGATAAACTGCTGACAGGCGATCCTAACATCCTTACGGATGAAGAGGTTGCGGATCTTCTTAAGCGTGGGGCCGACATCGTGCAGTGGTATGAGGATCTATGCACGTATGCCCTTGAAGCTATCCTGGACGGTCACACGATCCCCGGATATAAGGTTGTCGCAGGAAAGTCTAACCGTACATGGTCGGATGAAGAAGCAGCATTTAAGGCAATCATGGATAGCGGTATCGAAGAGACGATGCTTTATGAGCGTAAGGCTAAGACTCTATCCGCCCTTGAAAAGATGATAGGTAAGAAGGACTTTGAGGCTATGGTTGGTCAGTATATCACAAAGCCGATGGGTAAGCCTACACTGACGGGAAGCGACGATAAGCGCCCGGACTACAGCGAGGCAAAGAAGGATTTTGAAGGAGTGGTTGAGAATGCCGGATAGACCGACGACTGAATACATCAAAATCGAAAACAGTTTTAAGCGTTCACGTATGATCTTCAATTTCCCCTTCATGATTACTGATATGACGCAGGCGAACCTTACCAAAGCATTGAAGTATGTTATGGATTGGAGTCAGGATACATACCTTCCCGTCATTGAGGAATGGTTTGAATACCTGATAGCTGATGCTCATGAGACATGGAGTATAGCAAGCAGGAGCTTTGTAGACGGGTATAAGGATGTTGAATACTACAAGCGAGATCCAAAGGTTAAGCCGGATGAAATAAAGCACATGAAAGCTGTAAACACTGCCCTTAAGGATAGCATTAAGAGGGCAAAGTCATGGTATGAGAAGTTAGTCAGGAAATATGAGGTCTATAAGGATATTAAGGTTAACAAAGGTTATTAAGGAGGAAAATTCTATGATGGGACCGATAATGGCATCTATGATGATGCGTGATCTTGATGATGTTAAGACTTTGCATGAGGCTCAAAAGATGCGTGCAGAGAGTCTTATGATCGATATGATCCTTGAAGATATGCAGAAAACCGAAGAGCGGAAGGAATGCAAGGATGCTATCGAGGTTATGCGTAAGATGAAGTTTAACGCGGATTTGTTAAGCGCTATGAGATATTTTGGCGCACTGGATGTTGAGAATGTACCGGAAAAGGATCGTCAGGATGCACTTGCAGCCCTTGACGCAATCAAGGACATTTTATCAGATTTTTGGAAGAACCATAAGAGGCCTAAAGGCACATCATGGGATAAAAGGTTTTAAGGAGGAAAAAGCTATGTATCAGAACATTGCTACAAAAGTTTTAACAGGGGAGTGCAGGCTGTCATATGTACACTTATCACAGCCCTATGCCAACCCGAACCAGCAGAACGCGGAGCCTAAGTATTCCGTAACACTGCTGATCCCTAAGTCAGATCAGGCGACTTACAACGATATCGTTAAGTCAAGAGATGCGGCTTATGAAGCAGCCGTACAGAATGATTGGAAGGGAGCCAGGCCGCAGCTTAGGTCACTGCTTATCTATGACGGCGACGGAGTACGTCAGGATGGTAGCGCATTCGGTCCCGAGTGTAAGGGCCACTATGTTATTACAGCATCTACGAAGCGTAAGCCGCAGGTAGTGGATGGATCAAACATCAATGTAGAGCTTGCACCGCAGGATATCTACAGTGGTATGTATGGACGTGTAACACTCAATTTCTTTGCATTTAACAGTAACGGAAACAAGGGTATAGGTTGTGGCCTTGGAAACGTTCTTAAGACGAAAGACGGTGAGCCTCTTGCCGGAGGATCTACAGCCGCACAGGACTTCGAGGGAGTATCAGTTCCCGCGCCTGCACCCGCAGCAGCACCGGCACCTGCTTATGCTCCCGGAGTTGTACCGCAGGCTGCACCTGTACAGGCATACGCTCCCGGAGTTGTACCGCAGGCTGCACCTGTACAGCAGGGCTACACACCCGCGGCGGGATATATGAACGTTCCGCAGCAGATAGATCCGATAACCGGAGCGCCTTTAAATCCGTTGCCGTTTACTTAAATAGGTGATAAGCCCGTACCATCTCCCCAGGGCTTTTCATAAAGGCACAAGTTGTAAAAACGCGCTATCCCTTATGCGGTAGCACCTATGGCGCGTATGGATATGTTACCGCAACCCTGTTATAAACACGCACACTATGGAGGCTCTTATGAGCAATTCTTTACATCATAATTTGTTTATCGACTTAGAGACGTTCAGCAGCATACCTATCGCAGAAGCAGGCGCGTATGCATACGTCGCAAGTCCTGATTTCGAAATCCTGCTTTTTGCATATTCAATAGATTATCAGCCGGTACAGGTTATAGATCTTGTATCAGGCGAGACAGTGCCTATTGAGATTATCCAAGCGCTTACCAATCCCGCTTATACAAAGCACTCTTATAACGCTATGTTTGAGTTCCTGTGCTTATCTAAGGTTTATGGAGGGATGATACCTTCACAGTGGAGATGTACTATGATCCATGCGCTGTATTGTGGCTATCCCGGCAAGCTGGAAGCGGTAGGTATGGCTCTTGGTATGCCGGAAGAAAAGCAGAAACTCACGGTCGGTAAAGCTCTTATCCGTTATTTCTGTGTACCCTGCAAACCTACAAAATCAAATGGCGGCAGGACCCGTAACTACCCTAAACATGATCCCGAGAAGTGGCGCTTATTTAAAGAATATAATGCGCAGGATGTAGTAACGGAGATGGAAGTAGAGAAGAACCTTGCATTATATCCTGTACCTGAACAGGTACAGAAACAGTGGGAAACGGATGTTACCATACATCTTCGCGGAGTGTATATCGATACTGCATTCGTAGAAGGCGCACTGTATATAGGCGATCAGATAACCAATGATCTTATGGATGAGGCAAGGCAGCTCACAGGGCTTGAAAATCCGAACAGCATAGCACAGCTTAAGACCTGGATAAACATAAGGCTTTCAAACCTGAATACAGGGCATTTAATGTTAATGGGCGATCTTACGAAGGATTCTGTAAGTAAGGCTCTTGCGGAAGTTGACCTGCCCGATGATGTTAGAAGGGTATTAGAGATCCGTCAGGAGCTTGGTAAGACCAGCACTAAGAAATACGATGCTATCACAAATTGCATTGGATCGGATAACCGCGTCCGTGGACTGCTTCAATATTATGGTGCAAACAGGACCGGAAGATGGGCGGGAAGGCTCGTGCAGGTACAGAATTTACCGCGTACCTACACAAACCCGATAGACTTAGCACGCGATCTTGTCAAGCAGGGATCATCTAAGGCCTTAAGAGTAATATACGGGTCCGTTAACGATACCTTATCACAGCTTATCAGAACAGCTTTTATAGCATCTCCCGGAAACGTTCTTATCGATGCAGATTTTTCAGCTATTGAGGCAAGAGTTATATCGTGGCTTGCGGGTGAGGACTGGCGGCTTAAAGTATTCAGGACTCACGGCAAGATATATGAAGCATCCGCAAGTCAGATGTTTGGCGTACCTATCGATCTTATCAAAAAGGGCAATCCTGAATACGCTTTGAGGGCTAAGGGCAAGGTTGCTGAATTGGCTCTTGGGTATCAAGGATCTGTAGGTGCCCTTATACAGATGGGAGCGCTTGACATGGGCTTAGAAGAAGCGGAGCTGCCCGATATCGTGAACAGATGGAGACAGGCCAACACTCATATACAGGAATTGTGGTATGAGCTTAATGAGGCAGCTATTGAGGTTATAGGGCAAGGTGGATCACGTCACTTACACGGGCTTATCCTTGCGCGTGAATATGACTCAATATATGGCCGGGTGTACTTCACTATCACATTACCGTCCGGGCGCAAGCTCTTTTATGCAGATCCTTCACTTGGAGATAACCAGTGGGGAGGAGCATCTATCTGTTATATGGGTATGGATCAGTCATCTAAGACATGGAAGCAGATAGAGACTTACGGCGGTAAGCTCGTGGAGAACGTTGTACAGGCTATAGCGCGTGACTGTTTGGCAGAGGCCATAGAGCGACTTAACAGGGCAGGCTATCCTATCGTATTCCACGTACATGATGAAGTGGTTATCGATATCAAGCCCTATGCTGACAACGAGAAGATGCTTAATGATGTTATAGAGATAATGTCAGTTGTACCTGACTGGGCTAAAGGTTTACCGCTTGGAGCTGACGGCTGGGTAGGTGATTATTTCACGAAAGATTGAGGTAAGAGTATGAAGTTAATTGTATTGCAGATAATTATACTTATCCTTGCTATCCTGTACCTGTTAATCGGCCAGGGTGAGCGAGAGAAGTTTCACAGGGTATCGGATCTGATTATAGGCGTATCTTTATTCATTCTGTTATATGTCACTATTCTTTGTGGAGGCGGTTGATATGGCGATAGAGAGAAGATATGAAGGCAGGTTCAGATATTATGCGCTTGTATGTGATCATTGCGGAGATGAAGCCGGACACTTTGATGACTTCCAGGAAGCCGTAGAAGAGAAGCGCAGATATGGTTTTAAGTCATTCAACACAGACGGTGAATGGCAGGATCTATGTTCTGACTGTCAGAACATGATGGAGTATAAGAAGGGTACAGCAACGGCCCTTGATGATTTTGGAGGTATCGTATGAAAGTCTATAGACAGGTAAAAATGAGTGTTGAACACTTCGAGATAGGTGATTCTATCAATATAAAACTCAAAGGCATAGGTAAGTTTGAAGCGACAGTACAGAAGGTGTATGAGGACGGTAGCGCGCTCTTCATATTTGATGATTGCGTGGACGACCGGCCTATGAATGAGAATGGGAAGAATGATGGGGACTTTGATTTTTCAGACCTTCGCAAATGGATGAACACAACATTGCTTAGTGCCTTCCCTAAAAAGATACGGTCCCGGATGATGGATGTGAGGGTAAACGATAGCGAGGATGAGATGTTGTTGAGAGTGCCTACACGCTCGGAGATGTTCGGCCAGGATGAAAACAGCAGATATTATGAGGAGGATAACGGCGAGCGTTTAGTGCTTATGGAAAACCGCTGTAACCGCGTGTGCATGAGTCCTGCTGACGAATACTGTTGGTATTGGTTATGGAATCGACGTGTATGCAATACGACTACCTTTGCTAATGTCAACCCCAACGGTAATGCGAGCTACAACGGCGCGTCGAACAGTGATGGCGTGCGTCCGGCTTTTCGCATCAGGAATCTTTAATCCCCGCCCCTTGTGGGCGGGAATAGATAGGGGATAAGTAAAAGGTAACGGGGAATAAGGGGAATGAGGATATCAATAATAGGGGCACAGTATAGGAGCTGTAACAAGTGCCGGACAACGTTTGAGTATAAGGATAATGAGATCCGGCAAAGCTGCACATACATAAAAGGCTATAAGCAGGTCAAGGCGTGGCTTATCTGTCCTTCATGCGGTAACAAAGTATTCTACGGATACTGGGGATCAACAATAACTAAGTAGGAGGTATTAAATAAGATGCAGATCATCAAGTTTAAGGAAACAGGCACAGGAAAACTGCTGTATGCAGTTATAGGAGCAAAGAAGCATATACAGGCTGTCCTTGCAGTTATCAAGGCAAAGAAGGAAGCTGCAAGAATATCATCCGAGTATTCAACTTATCCCGGATTGATCGTTGAGGGTAAAGACGCAAAAACCGGAGAGCCTACCAACGAATTATGGAGAAGCAAGGACGCTAAAGGTCTTAAGGGCCGTGAGTGCATCGTTGTGTTTAAGAGGTAAAGAACATGATTAAGAAAATCAAGATATGCGGCATACCTTATAAGATCAGACAAGTAAATGTAATCGATGAAGAGTTTGAGGGTGTAACACAGGGCTTGATAGTTTACTCAAACGCCGAGA
>JAFXVI010000020.1 GCA_017524595.1 Lachnospiraceae bacterium
ATCGTCATCTATATCTACCGGATAAGACATGACGTCTTCTATCCTTTCCATATCGGTGCGCATCTCCTGAACCGCCTGTCCTGCCGAAATAAGCGAGTCTGCAGGGATAAGGAAACTCTGCAGAAATCCCTGGAATACCATTATCATACCCGGAGTGAATTTCCCTTGCATTATGAGAGCTATTCCCAGAATAAGTACAATATTTTCTGCTATCGATGAAACCAGCACAGGTATGGAGCCAAGATATGCATCCAGACGCGCAAATCTGACCTGTTGTGTATTGACACTTGCCTGATATCCCGACCATTTTCTGAAAAATCCGTTTTCGGCTCCGCTTGATTTTATTGTTTCAATCATCTCTATCCCGGATACCGTAGCCGCAGCAAGCTTGCCGCTATCACGCATCATTACACGTGTTATGTTTACACGTTTTGCGGATACCTTATTCGCGGTGCTTATATTTACTCCTACACTGAGCAGACCGACTACGGTAAGAAGAGGTGAATATCTGAACATGACCACCAGATAGAAGATCATCATTCCGGTATCCATGGCCAGTGGTGCTAATGTATTAACAAATGTTTCAGCTATGCTAGCATTGGTAGTACGTCTTTGCTCTATATCCCCGGCAAGACGCTGTGAAAAGAACTTCATCGGCAGGCGCAGTACATGCCAGAAATATGATGTATTTCCATAAACTGCCATCTTGCCGTTAATTTTCAGGCTATATATAGCCTGTATCCACGACGCTATGATCTGCGTTCCGAAAAAGATCCCCATAAGGATTATGAAAGAAACCAGATATTTGGAATCACGCTGTGTAAGCAACTGATCAATAAAAACACGTGTAAATCCTGTACCTATGATAGCGGCAACGGATGCCAGCAATTTGGTCAATGCAGTAAATACAACTGCTCCTCCAGTTCCCTGAAGACGTTTTCTCGCAAATTCCAGAACACTTCTTTTCTTTCCTGAGGGTTCAAACTTATCCGAAGGCTCAAACATCAGGCATATGCCTGTGAAGCCCTCGTCAAAATCTGCTTCAGACATAGAAAAATCCCCGCGCGCCGGATCGTTCACATGCACTTTACCGTTTTTAAATCCACATACAACGATAAAGTGATTAAAATTCCAATGAACTATGCACGGGAATAAACCTTCATTTTTCAATATCTCAGGTTCAAGCCTGTATCCCTGTGCATCCATTCCGTATCCCCTGGCTGCACGCATTATATTTCCCGCCTTCGAGCCGTCTCGTGACACTCCACAGTCTTCACGCATCTGCTCTAACGGGATCCATTTGTCATAATATGCCAATACCATTGCAAGACAGGCGGCTCCGCATTCAAGAGCCTCCATCTGCATGATTACCGGCACCTTTGCAACCTTATTCCGCACAGGTGATTTTATATTTGATTTTGTTTGCTGCTCCATAACGGCAAATCCCTTCGCTTACCTTCAGTTCGTTACAAAAGTTATCGGAGCAACCGTCTTAAGTTCGCCGTTTTCATTGTGTATAGTAATGCTCCCAAATACACACCATACAAGAACTCCCAGCATCAAGACCACCAAGGCGATCAGCACCGCCCAGACTGAAGGCGATGTAACCCTGATATAATCATTCAGCTGTTCGGGTGTGGATACTTTCTCAATACTCTTCTCTCTGTACAGTTCCGACCCTTCCATGTTTTTCTCCTGAATTATAAATTAATCTTGCTTTGCTCAACCAAGTACGGATCACCGGCAGCCGCCACATAGTCTAGTTCATCATCAGTAAGCATTGCCTTTGTGTGTCGTGCTTCTACCGAATCGATCACTTCCTGAAGATCTTCATTAACAATGAATCTCTGAAAATCAAACAGACGTCTCAGCTTTTCTTCCATAAACCTATATCCTCCGCCGTTTATCATAAGCACGCATCTCCTTCCATTTATTTATACGGAAGGAGAGCGTACACGGCAATAATTCACATCAAATTTCTCAAAGCATTAAGTGCATTCTTATGTTTTACCTTTATCATACCATAACTTATATTGAGAATCCTGGCAATTTCCACAAGAGAATATTCATCATAATAACGCAAAACGATTATATCCTGCTGTTCCTTGTCAAGAGCCTTAAGTGCTTCAGCCAGCCTGCCAAGTTCTTCCCTGTCAACACAGTAATCTTCAATATTATCGGTCGAAGCAATATCTTCCGAAAGTTCCTCAGATAAAGGATTCTTACGGAAATAATCCGTCAGCGTGTTTCTCATGATCGTATAGATCCATGTTGAAACGGAAGCCTTATTCGGATCATATCCGTCGAATGCACGGCATGCCTTAAGAAATATCTCCGCGGTTATATCCTCAGCCTCTTCCTTGTTACCAATACGGTTGAAAACATATCCCATAACCTTATCATGATATTCTCTGTACAGTTCTTCCTGATTGGTTATACTCATTGGCCGGCCTCGGATTCCCCTTTCTGCAGCTCTACTTGTATCTGCGTTCACGCTTCATCTTAATATGATGATACATCAACAGCACAAAACAAATCAAGGCAATTATCAAAGCTATAAGCGCACCTATCATAAACCTGATCGCCATATTCTTAGGCGTTACTATCTGTTCGGATATCGCATACGCCGAGAACTTGTCAGTATTAAAAGTTATCGTGTGCGGATCATCATCAAGATCGGGGAGTATAGTCAGCATTCCATTATGATCTCTAAGGACCGAATACACCTTCCCCTCCTCATATATTTCATCCGGTATCCTGATAACAACTTCAAGCGG
>JAFXVI010000006.1 GCA_017524595.1 Lachnospiraceae bacterium
GGTGGATTTCAGCAGAGACTGGTATGAGGGGCAGCTTCGGGATCAGACCAGAACCTCCATCATCGCTTTTCTAACTGTCCTGGCATCAACCCTGATCATTGTGGCTGCGCTGTGCTACCTCCAGATCAGGGCAATAACAAGACCTATGGAGTATATTGCATCGGTTGCAGAGTCCTATAAGAACGGCGATTATACCAAGGTAATTGAGATTGACAGAGAAATCGTTATCACTGTAAGTCTTGGAGCTGCTGAGCTGTCTGTTCCGAATGTTGCAGGCAAGTCTGTAGAAGAGGCTGACAGCATGATCTCTGAGGCGGGCTTCAATGTTACACACAGCTATGAGCTTTCAGAAACTGTAGAGAAGAACTATGTAATCAGAACTGATCCTGAAGCAGGTGTTATGGCTGCATCGGGCAGTACGATTAAGATAATAGTAAGTAACGGTCCTAAGGAGGTTCAGGTTCCGGATATCAAGAACCTGACAGAGGAGGCAGCCGTAAGTAATATCGAATCACTTAAGCTTGCTGTGGGCGAGGTTAAGCGTGAGCCTAGTGATACGGTTCCGGAGGGCAGGATCATAAGCCAGACTATCGATCCATCCGCAAGCGTTCCTGAGGGAACACCGATCGGCTTTACTGTAAGTACGGGAAGAGCTGTTAAGACCTTCTCGGCAACAGTAAGCGGCGAGATCACTCCTTATGACGGCGGTACTGTAAGCAAGTATATCCAGGAGTCAGGTGGATCCATTCATATCGTAGTTTCCTTCGATGATGGTAAGGAAAAGCATACGATAGTTGACCAGGATCTTAATGCAGGTTCATTCCCATTCAATGTAAATCAGACATTCACCGGTCTTGAGGGAAATGAAGGAAGTGTACTCATCATAATCAATGATCAGGCAGGTAATGAGATCACAAGTATGTTCGACGTTGATAAGGTTAGAAACGTAACATACACTGCCGAATAAAGGAAAGAGTATTTGAAAGGCAAAATATTAAAGGGTATCGGCGGCTTCTATTACGTGGCCGCCGATAATAACAAAATATATGAATGCAAGGCTAAAGGAATCTTCCGTAATATGAAGCTTAAGCCGCTCGTGGGCGATGACTGCGAGATCAGTATTCTCGATGAGGAAAAGCTCCTCGGAAATATTGATGCAATTTATGACAGAAAGAATGAACTTATCCGCCCGGCGGCTGCAAATGCTGACCAGGCGGTTATAATTTTCGCGCTTTCCAAGCCGCGCCCGAGTACGAATCTTCTGGACAGGTTTCTGATACTTATGGACCTTCAGCATGTGAAGACTATCATCTGTTTCAATAAAGAGGATATTGCGGGTGATGACGAACTGGAGACTCTTAGGGGAATGTACAGCTCGGCTGGTTATCAGGTGCTTTCCGCCTCGGTCAAGGAGGGGAAAGGGATAGATGAGCTCAGGGCTGTGATAAAGGGTAAGACATCCATACTTGCGGGACCTTCGGGAGTCGGCAAGTCATCGATGATAAATACGCTTATCCCTGATGCGGGAGCCGAAACAGGAGACCTCAGTGAGAAGATAGCGAGAGGCAAGAATACCACAAGGCATTCGGAGCTGCTCAAGGTTGATGAGGATACCTTCATCATGGATACGCCGGGCTTTTCTTCGCTGATAGTGCCGGACATCGAAAAGGATGAGCTGAGGCTGTATTATCCTGAGATGGCGAAGTTTGAAGGACAGTGCAGGTTCGACGGATGCAATCATATAAATGAACCGGACTGCGCGGTAAAGGCTGCTGTGGCTTCCGGAGAGATAAATGAAACAAGATATGAGAATTATAAGCTTATATTTAATGAGCTGGCAGCGAGGAGGAAATGGTAATGAATAAGCTTTCACCATCCATGCTTTCGATTGATTTCGGAAATATTGAAGAGAATATCAAGAAGGTTAAGGACGCAGGGGCGGACTATATCCATGTTGATGTAATGGATGGCAGTTTTGTGCCAAATATTTCCTTTGGACCGCCTGTGATCGAATATGTGAAGAAGGCGGCGGGAGATATGCCTCTCGACGTGCATCTTATGATAGACAGACCTGAAAGATATATCGATGCATTTAAAAAGTGCGGTGCGGATATTCTTACGATCCACTATGAGAGCACTGAGGATGTGCATGAAACCATAAGGCTTATCAGAGAGGCCGGTATGAAGGTTGGACTGTCGATAAAGCCGGCAACTCCTGTAAGTGTGCTTAAGGATTATATTAGTGAAGTAGATATGATACTTATCATGAGTGTTGAACCGGGCTTTGGCGGCCAGAGCTTTATGGATGTGGCCTACGATAAGCTGAGGGAGACAAAGGCTCTTGTTATGGATACCGGAGTAAGCTGTGATATTGAGGTTGATGGCGGGGTTTCACTGCAGAATCTTGAGAGTATACTTGAGGCCGGTGCAAATGTTATCGTGGCAGGCTCAGCTATATTTAAGAATGATATCGCGAAGAATGTGAAGGATTTCAGAAGTATTATGAAATAGATGCTTAAGCTTAGAATGGGTTGGCGCAGATGAATAAAAATATGATCATAGTTCTCGGCGGAGAAATATCGGTTTCTCAGCTGAAGAATATATTTTATAAAACTGATGATCCTGTGGTCATTGCGGCCGACAGAGGGCTTGAAGCGCTTGATAAGGCGGGGATTAAGCCTGATGTCATCATGGGCGATTTTGATTCTGTTGACGCCGATGTCCTGGATAAATACAGGAGCGATGAGCTGATAAGGTTCGACAGCGTGAAGGATTTTACCGATGGTGAAGCGGCCGTTGATATGGCTGTAAAATCAAGTTCTCCTGAAAGTAAGGTTATCATCCTTGGCGGAACAGGCGGCAGGATGGATCATGCGCTGGCCAATCTTTCACTTATGAAGAAATTCTGTGATGAGGGCATCTCTGCAGAGATGCTTGATACAGGAAACAGGATAAGGGTATTTAAAGGACCGGAAACCATAGAGTTTACGAGGGATGAAGAGGCGTATAAGTATATTTCGCTTATTCCTCTCGGGGACAGAGTTTCAGGTGTTAATATAAAGGGCTTTAAGTATGATGCGGATGGTATCACACTGATTCAGGGAAGCAGTCTCGGCGTGTCGAACGAGCTTATTTCCGATAATGGAAGCGTTATTGTTGATGAAGGTTATCTTATAGTTATCGAAACGATGTAGTTATAGAGTTACAGGGGAACCGGAAGGATCCTGCGGGTTAATGCGGGAGCTTAAGGTGTAAATATGACAGTGATAATCATTTCGACAATAGTATATGTTACAGTATTAATGCTGGTAGGAATACTCGGCTTCAGGAAGGTGCATACCCTGAACGAGTTCTGCATCGGTGCGAGGATTTCGAGCGCCTCCGAGGTAGGACTTTCGGGACAGCTTTCAGAGCTGGGTTATTTTATATTTATCATGATACCGGCGGGCGTTTACCTTTCTGGACTCGGTAAGGCGTGGACGATGATCGGACTCTTCGTCGGAACTATGTTTATATGGTATCTCATGTCCTACAGACTTATGAGGTATTCGCTCAAATATAAAAATGTTTATTCGGTTCCGGATTATTTCGGTAGGAGATTCGGAAGAGGAGACTTCCTTCCGGTAAATACAGCCATGATCAGCATCGTATTTGACCTGGTCATTGCGGCAGCACTGGTAAAGCTCCTTGCGATATTTGTTGCGGATATTACAGGAATGGATACGGGACTTCTGTCGGCGATCATCGTAACGATTGTTTTGGGATTCATTATGCTGTCCGGCTACAAGGGTTCGGTGCATATGGACAAGATAAATGCAGGGATAGTTATAGCTGCGCTCGTCACACTGCCGATTGTCACAATGTTCATATTCAAGGCAGATGAACTTATCATTGCGATAATGAACAGCCGCGTTTCGGGCGGTGCGAGCAGATATCTGAATGCTTTCAGGATAGGCGGCAGGATGATAAGTCCTTTCGAAATAGTGAACCAGCTTTCATGGGGACTGGTCATTATGGGAATGCCGGGACTCATGATAAGATTTCTGTCGATAGGCAAGGCGAGAACTGCGAAGCATGGTGGCAGACATGCCATACTCTTTACACTTCTTGCGCTGTTCTTTACCGTTGTTTCAGGAGTTCTGTACAGAGCGTTTTTATATCCGATGATATTGAAGAATCTGAATAATCAGTATTTCCTGTCCAAGGCGGTGACAAAGCTTCTGAAAATGAAGCTGGGATATAAGATAGCGGGGGGAGTGCTATTTGCAGGGCTGCTGGCGGTATTTGTTTCGATGATCGTAAATGCAATCCATAATGCATGTATCGTTTCATACTGTACAATAATGAGACCGCGTGTACTTAGGAAATTCAGGATCAAGAAAAATATTAAGGCACTTAGGATAACTGCCTTCGTTACAGCAGGAGCTGTTTTCGGCCTTTCGTTTATTGATATCGATCCGATGCTCATAATTGAGTCGTCAATAATAGTGGTGGCAGCGGCCTTCGGACCATGTGTCATGCTTTCGCTTTATTCAAAGAGGATGAATAAATACGGCGCATCGGCAGGAATGATAACAGGCGCACTCTTTGCATTCCTATGGAGGTTTGGAAGCTTCTTCAAGGATGGCGCAGAGACTATTGATATGGAAGAATTGACAGGCCTCAGCCCGATCCTTCCGGCCTTCGTTCTCTCAACACTGGTGATAATAATCGTCAGCTACCTCACCCCGGATGTTTCCGAAGAGATAAAAAAAGACTATGATGACGTAAAAAATCGAATAATGTAGCGTATTTCTGTACTTTTTACAAAATATTTTTTTTATATTCATACTTTGTTCATATTTCGGGTTTATATTTAAACCATAGTTTTTTTCATGATTCTCTCACAAAATCCAAGATAATATGTATTTCGCGAACCGTTCTGCCAACCGGCAGAACGGTTTTTTCATGCCCCTGATCACACATACATGCGACGAATAAATCCTTCACGAGAACAAGAACACGCACACATGCGAAGCATGTACGGCAGGCCACGGCCGGTGATACGTGCTTGCACGTAAATCAACGGTTGTGGCTGGCTGTATGAATGTGCCGGAGGCACATGAGTGCGTGTGACCGTATTGTAAAGCATTGATTTATGTATGCACATGTATGTGTGATCAGGGGCGTTACACAATCACCCTCTGCCGGTTGGCAGAACGAGAGAGCCCCACGTCACGAAATAACCCCGAAGGGGTTATGAGTGTCGCATAGCTATCGGTCATAGCAGAAAGAATACAGAAAATAAAAGTTTAGTAGAACAAAACATATCATTGTGTTATAATGTCATGGTACATCACGTGGACTGTTCAGGAGGAAATACAGATGGGTTTCATAAAGAATTTTAAAAGAGATTTTGCCCAGGCAGTGAATGAGATCATGCCGGAGGGTGAACCGGAATCCGAGAAGAAAGAAAAAAAGAA
>JAFXVI010000021.1 GCA_017524595.1 Lachnospiraceae bacterium
AATTACACGGGATTACTGTAACTAAAGTTCCGGGCAGCGTGGATGTGGTTGTTTCATTTGAGAATGCAGATCCTCGGGCCAAAGTATATCTTGTAGCTGCATATAAAGAACATGAAAATGTTAGTTATGTTGCCATAGGTAAATGCCTTGTTGATGTCAAAATAACCGGCACTGTTGAAGATCTTGAAGCTCATCTCACCCAGAAGTCTCTTAAGATAGAGGTATACAAGAAAAATAATGTACTTCCTGTTACGATCAGGATGTCGGATGCTGGCAGAAGTGGTGAAACGCCGGATTTCAATATTACAGAAGTATCATTTGACAGTAAATATTCAATGCTTAACAATTATTTTAATATTTCTGTTAATCCTGTAAATGAAGAGAAGTGCAATCTTGTGATAATTGCGAATGAGGATGCTATTAATGATGATTCTGTTGTAGATATGTTCAAGTCCTATAAGAAGGGAATCAGCACCAATCTGAACTTAAATGTAACAGATGGTAAGAATTCGACAATACTTACGACTCTGGAAAAGGTTACGTTTACATTTGGCGATGAGAAGCCTACCGCCAAAACAGTCAAGGCAGGGACTACGCTTACATTCGATAGCTGGTTTTCAAATAATTCTTGGTCTCCTTATGATATAGATGAACTTAATATCACTGGAGCAAACGTTGGCTGGATGGCGATACCTGATGTGGCGAAGGATGCGAAGGCATGGGCAAATCTTGGATTGGCCATTAGATACTATGATGGCGAGGAGATTATTTACAGTACTCCAAATATGCTGAAGAAGGGAAGCGGGAAGATCAATCTTGTCGTTGGAATCGAAGATAGTTCATATAACCTTCCCGATAATTACAATATCACGATCCCGGTAAGTTATTCCATAACAGACTCGACGCCTACGCTGAAGCCTGATAAGACAACAGTTAATATTAATAAGGACGCCGGAGATAGAGTACCGATAAACTTTACATATTCTGGCAGTAGAAACTATAATACAAAAATAGAAGTAACGGATTCAACAGGAAAAAAGGTGTATAATGAGGCAAATACGCCAATCAATTATACTTCTAGTCGGGATTATTCTGGTAACCTGATTCTTACACTTTACCCTACGGGGAAGGCAGAGCGCAACAACAATTATAAGGTCAAAGTTACAGCCAAATCTCCGTATAACAGCAAAAAAGTAAGCGCAACCAAGGTTATAACAGTCAAGGTGCTGAAAGCCGGTGCCCAGATGAGTATATCATCTGTCAGCGCCAAGGGAAGCATAGATGCAAGTTTGTCTAATTCCTACATCTACTTGACATTTACAGGAAAGAATGTTGACCTGGATTGGCGGACCGCCACCTGCAATATCACTCTGAAAGACAAAACGAAGAAAGATATTACAAGTGAATATTTTGGGGCAGGTGCATACTATGATTCTTACGGAAAAACGGTGGGATATATTCGTTGTTATAGTGGAGCCAAACTTCTTAAAGACGGATATGCAGGTAAGAAGGCTACAGCCACTTTTACATTTGATGTCGAGGGCACACAGTTAAATAAGACCTATGACTTTACAATAGGCAATTCGAAAGTAACGCCTAAGCTTTGTACGGACAAGGTAACCCTGAATCCGGTATATGATAATTCGACGAATGTTACGTTCTACCTGAAAAATGAGTTTGCGAATAACTATAAATACAATGTTACAATTTTAGACAAGAACAAGAAATCTGCGGACGATCTTTTCGATGTGACAATGGACATCTCCTCTTCGCCAGTTTATATTAAAGTAACGCCAAAGAATATTTCAAAACTGGCAGGACAGACGTATACAATGAAGATCACGCCGTATTGGGAATATGACGGGGAATTAGTTCCTTTAAAAACCGGAACTGCAACAGCAACTATTGCTGTCCTTAAGAAACCTGATGTGACCATATCAGCCAAGACAAATGGAAGTATCGATGTGGTAAGGGATAATACTTGTGTGGGTATCGATCTGACCTATAAGAATATGTATATAGATCCTTATCATGCTTTTGATAATGCTACCATTAATATCACGGACAGTAAAGGAAATGATGTTACGAATAAGTTCGACTGGGAGATTTATAGTCCCTATTATGGGTATATTTATAGGGGAGAAGGAGTTGACAATATCACGGCAGGAACGTATAAGGCAACAATCAAGCTTATATCCGAAGAATACCCGTCAGTCGAAACAACCGCCAGCTTCAAGGTAACACGCGGCAGTACGGGTACTAAGCTCAATCCCAAATCGGTAACATTGGTAAACCGTGATTATTCAAGATCTTACATTGTGAATATTGACCGTGCGAGCGATGTAAATCAGATAACAAACGTTACTCTCGGGGATGCTTTTAAGGATGTGTTTGTTCTGAGTAAACACGGGAGCATGGACAAATGGCGTGTTAAGGTTAAATACGGATATGTTGAAAGGACGAATAAGGGTGTTCCGATCACCAAGGCAGTAAAGAAGACCGTACCGATCAATGTATACTATAACGGAAGCTTAAAGCCTGATACGGTTAAGCTGACGGTTACCATTGAACCGTAAGTAAAGTGCGATAGATAAGCTAAGGCTTATACACTTTATACCTAACATATGCCCCGCGGTCATGGGTTTATCCTATGGACGCGGGGCATTATAATGAAATAAAGAACATCGTTTATTTTTCAATGGACAATTAAGGAGAAAGAATATCAAAGTACAGACCGTCAACTCTTTTAAGAAGTTCACTGATGTGCTCCCTGGTATGATTTATCCTTGTTGCTCCCAGTTCTCCCTTCTTAAGATCGGTCGTCACAAGTACAGAGAGGAAGCGTATCGAAGCTGCCAGCCAGATGCGATCGGATATTATGTCCTTATCACGCTCAGATTTACCCTCAAAATATAAATTCATTATTCCCTGCCAGATATGTTCGCACATTTCATTGCTGATGCCAAGGAACCTCATGCTGTTACCCTCATCATCCTCTCTGAATAATCTGTATGCAACATACAACCCGGCAAGATCAAATATCGGATGTCCGACGGAAAGAGTGTCCATATCTATCAACATGGGCTCACCGTCTACCAACATCACATTCTTCATCTGAAAATCACCGTGAACCACGTGCTCATCAGCGGGGAACTCCTTAAGATATCCCATCAGCTTATCAAACTGGTCTTTCGGAAGATGGTCTTTTATCGATTTGAGATATCCGATATAATGTTGTGCGGCATAGGGAAGACTGCCCGGATCCATTACGGTTTTATGGACAAGCTTCAGAAATCCGACATATTTTTTGATAATCTCATCTGCATTTTCAGGCTGCTCAATTATCAGGTCGTTGAATGTCTTTGCCCTCAGAAGTTCAAAAACAGAACCGTAACTGTCGCCGACTCTGACAACATCATATGAGATTGCTGTGGGAATACCGTTTAAAAATGCCTGTTTTGCCATTCTCTGTTCATTTTCTATCATAGGGATGCTGTCGGGAGATTCATATACTTTTACGATAGTATCTTCATCTATACGATAGATGGTCCCGTAAAAACCGCTCCCGATTACTTCACACCCGTCAACGGATATTCTCCTAAGTGCCTTTTTTATATCCAAAAGCTCGGTAAAACCGGTAACTGTGAATACATCATAAACTTCGGGCCTTACTTCGGTAAGTCTTATGTCATTACCGTCCTTCTTCATCTTCATGAAGATTCTGAGGCCGGCACTGGAAACATACTCCACTCCCTCCATATTTATCTCAACTGTCTTCCCGTCCGTATCCTTTAATAACTCTTCCGCATCCCCAAGGAAGTTCTGCGCTGTGTTGGAATCGATGCGGCCTGTCGGGTAGATTATCGGAGTTCCGTTTTTATATTCAATTTTCATATGATCACCATAATGTATGCTGTTTTGACTATACCTACAGATAATATTATAACCAAGAGCTCCTGTCCCTGCAATGCCCGCACATTGAAACCGGAGCTCAATTACTATACAAGCGCTTCAGAAGCGACGATGAGCCGCTCCTGATCGTGAAATTCTTAATTTCATTTATGGTTAAATTATGATAATATAGTGATGGTATTGAATTACAGATGGATCAATTACGGGAGGATCATAAAATGAAGAAGGAACGCTTTGTTTCTATTAAGATAAAAATGACCATAGGTGTTATTCTTATTTGTTTTCTGACAGGTTTACTGGCGATCCTTTCGGTGAACAATATCGCATCCACCATAGTTGACAAAGAATACGGCGATAAGGCCGTACAGATTTCGGAAGCTGTTGTAAATACCGTTGATCCTGCTGATGTTTATGAACTGAATGAAACTGTAATGAACGTATTTTACAGTGTCGATAAAGTAGTTCCGAGCAGTGAGTGGGGATCTGATGAGTGGAATGAATATATGTCGAATTATGAGGGCATTGATCAGCTTCCGGTATTTATCAAGCTCAGGGACCATTTTCGTGTATATCAGGATATCTTCAATGTTGACTGTATATATCTCGTGAACTATAAGAATGAAATCAAAAATGCTGTCTACATTGTTGATGGCGCCCCGGATGAAGATGCCTGTCCTCCGGGATGTGTGGATGCTTTTGAAGACGGCATCTGGCCTGAAGAAGACGATCCGTTCATTCCGGCTACGATAACCAATGAAGAGGTATACGGATGGCTAGTTTCGGGAGGTTATCCTGTAAAGTATAACGGAAAGCTTGTTGCCTGGTTATGTGTTGATATTTCCATGAACGATATCAAGGCAAAGGAGCGCGAATATGTTGTTACGATCACCGTTGCAATGATCGTCCTGACCATCCTTATGCTTGTTCTTTCTTTATGGTATATCAGAAGGAGTATTATTAAGCCGGTTGCGATGCTTTCGGATACGGCCCGGAACTATTGTTCTGAAAATAGCGATGTGGTGCACCATGCCTTTGAAAAATTGCAGATCGCTTCACATGACGAGATCTCACAACTGCTGTCCTCCATGAAACAGATGGAAACGGATATGAATACCAACATAAATACGTTGATAGATACGAAAGTAGCATTGAGAGAAACGGAAGAAAGGGCGAGCAACCTTCAGGCATTGTCTGAAAAAGATGCACTGACCGGAATCCGTAATAAGAGGGCGTACGATTGCGAGGTACAGAAGTTGGAGAAGGATCTGGCTGACGGTTTTAACGAGTTTGGCCTTGCGATGATAGACCTTAATTTTCTAAAGAAGACGAATGATACCTACGGACATGAAAAAGGGAATATTTCGATCAGAAGGCTGTGTATGCTCGTATGTGAGGTATTTGAACATTCGCCGGTATTCAGGATCGGCGGAGATGAATTTATCGTAGTTCTCAAGAATCGTGATTACCGCGGTGTTGATCAGCTGATAGAAGATTTCAATAAACATCTGGATGATCTGCAGAATGATGATACACTGAATCCCTGGGAACAGATATCTGCTGCGATAGGGTATGCCAAGTTTGACAAGACAGTGGATAAGACAGTAGAAGACGTATTCAAGAAAGCAGACAGGGCGATGTATGACAGGAAGGTATCCATGAAAGCAGAAAGGAAAGATTAAGGCTCGATCCGCTTGAAGAAGCATCTCAAAATGCTGGGCTGATATTTTCAATCCCGTAGAAAAGAAGTCCAATACCGTTTTTCCATAATATAGAAAGAAGCGAACAGAACACAAACAAGGGCAGCATTTTACATATTATGCTTGTTTCTGTACTTCCATATCGGAATCATTCCCATATTACGGAGCATGATCGTAGTCATCGCCATGGGTTTTTAAAATATTGAGCAGGACCTCTTTTGTTATGTTTTCGTACATACATGATCTTCCTGTGGTTATAGACGTTTATACAGTATCCCGCATGGGACGTTTATGATTTCGTAGCTGTTGGAATTGACATATTCGAGCAGATAACCTCCGATCTCATTTTCGTTGGGTATGGGATCGGACTCCACATCGCCGCAGGTAAGGTAGCTGCCGAACTGCTCGTCAAGAACGAGTATCATATCGGGATATCTGCCGGGGTTCATCTCATAATATGGCTTAAGCCTTTCGCTGTTAAAGGAAGTACGCCAGGTTGTGGGAGAGGCACATCTTAAATCGGTACACATATATCCCCAGGGAAGAAGCTTGGTAATAAATATGTTTGCCACACTGTTTGATTCCTGTTCAAGAGAATTGGGGAACTTCTGCGGATCGTTCAGATTACTGCTCTGACAGTATTTTTTGATGGTCGAATATACGACATTATATGCAACATGATGATCTGCAGTTGTATATAGGCCACTGGCCGGGCCGGCTGTTATCCTGAACTTAAGCATCTGAGGAGGAGCGTCCCTGTAGATGTTCACAAGCCTTAGCATCATTGTCTGAACAAGAACGGCGCAGATAACGGCGGTGCAGGCTATGAGACTGATCTGCGGGAAATTGCAGGAAAACCATGTGATCAGCTTCCTGCCGGTCTTATGTACAGTATCGTTACTGTCTGCGATATCCGGGCTTTTATCCGGATCTGCAAGAAGCTCCCTGACAAACTGTTCGGTTATCAGTACACATCCGATGCTTGCGATAAAATGTCCCATAGACAGTACATATAAGTAACCGTTTGAAGAATAACTGTATACCAGTGAAAAGACCATGCCGCTTACGATAAACAGGAAGAACAGGCGCATATCTTTTCTGCGGGTCACAAAGAAGAGAGGTATGGCAAACAGGCAGAATACTGTCTGGATATAACCCGTGTGGCCGTTGGAGCATATGAAGTTGATGGCAAACAGGACAATATCCGCAAGAAACATTATCATGCATGCAGTCCGGTTCTTAAGCCTGTTTATGAACATTGAGATGAAGGATACTGTTATAAGCAGATATGAAGCATAGGCGCCCGTGCCGAATACCTCATTTATGCTTATGAAGAACTTGCGCAGCGGATAAATAAGGCTGGTCCCGTGCTCCTCGTCTGAGAGAACATAAGGAATGCCTTTGATAAAATCGGAAACGGATACGTTTAAAAACAGGAAAATGAAAAAGAGCACGGCGGGGATAAGTATGCCGATGAAGGTATATCTTAGTATTACGGGCAACTGTGCCTTGTCGGAAACTGTCGTTGATCCGGAATCTGTTTTTGAGTGCTTATCGCAAAGAATGAAAATGCCAAGAACTGCTGTTGTAATGAAATAGACTATACTAAGAGTAGGCAGGCACAGTACGCTTATCGCAAACAGAATACCGGATATGATGAGCTGTTTTTTGCTGCGGCTCTTATAGTAATGATATATAAGAAGCATGGACATCAGATACAGCTGGACAGATAGCGTATAGTAAGAAAGCGTGGCAATGTTCAAATGAGTGTAGTACATGAGCAACAGTGAGCAGACAAGACCGCTGAAACGGCCGGAGTGCTGCCTGATGATGTTATACATGACGACAGCATTAAATGTGCTCATGATGACATAGAGGATCCTGAAATATAAGAAGATGCCCGTATTGGAACCGCAGATGAGCATGTATATTGAGTAAAACGGGAGCAGCACGACCGATGAGAGCTGTGTGGGAAACCATTCGTGCAGGAATACGGAGTCACCCGTAAAGAACCGGTGGCATGTTGCAAAATAGAAGGTTTCATCCGACCAGCAGAAGCTGTAGAAGCACTTGATGAACAGGATCACGGCGCCAAGCGCTATGACTGCGTAAGGAGAGACGTTCTTGATTTTTTCCCTCATAATAAACTCCGGTTTAAATATTCACTGAAATGTGCTATGATATGGAAGATTTATCACAGCCCTGTGTTATGATAGTATATATTAATTACGGTGATATTTCAAACTAAACGAGGGATATAAAGATGAGCTTATATGAGAAAATTGTATCGGGGGATGAGAAAATAGCCCTTGTCGGTCTTGGATATGTTGGTATGCCCATAGCTGTTGCCTTCGCAAAGAAGGTCAAAGTCATAGGCTTTGATCTTAATGAAGAAAAGATAAACAGGTATAAGAGCGGGATCGATCCCACACAGGAGGTTGGAAATGATGTGATATCAAAAACCACAGTCGAATTTACATCGGATCCTTCAAGACTTAAGGAAGCAAGGTTTCATATAGTCGCTGTTCCCACTCCTATCAATCTTGATAAGACGCCTGACCTTAGCCCGGTGGAATCGGCCAGCAGGCTGCTTGGCAAGAATCTTACGAAGGGTTCGATCGTTGTATATGAATCAACTGTATATCCGGGCGTGACAGAAGACGTGTGCGTGCCCATACTTGAGAAGGAATCAGGACTCAAATGCGGGATCGATTTTAAGGTTGGTTATTCTCCCGAGAGGATCAATCCCGGCGATAAGCAGCACAGGCTTGAGAATATAAAGAAGATAGTATCCGGAATGGATGAAGATACCCTTGAAGAGGTAGCGAAGGTATATGAACTTGTCATAGAGGCAGGGGTACACAGGGCAGGCAGCATCAAGGTTGCAGAAGCCGCCAAGGTAGTCGAGAATTCTCAAAGGGATATAAATATCGCATTTATCAATGAGCTTGCCATGGCATTTGATAAGATGGGAATAGATACGAGCGAGGTCATCGATGCGATGAATACGAAGTGGAACGCTCTGGGCTTCAGGCCCGGACTTGTCGGTGGTCACTGCATCGGCGTAGACCCGTATTATTTTATCTATGAAGCCGAGAAGCTGGGATATCATTCACGCCTCATATCGTCAGGCCGCCAGATAAACGATGATATGCCTGCTTTTGTCGGGGACAATATCATCAAGTATCTGGTTCTTGCCAATAAGACGGTAAGACAGGCTAAAGTCGTGTTCTTCGGAGTGACTTTTAAGGAGAACTGCCCTGATGTCCGTAATTCCAAGGTTATAGAGATAATCAGGCACCTTGAGAAGTACGGGATACATCCCGTGCTTGTGGATCCGCGTGCTGATTCGGAGGATGTTAAGAGAAGCTATGGTTATGAATTGTCCGATATAGGAGATGCGTATGACGCAGATTGCCTGGTGCTTGCAGTTGCGCATGATGAATTCAGGTCAAAGAGCATTGATGAATGGGATAAGTTCTATAAGGCCGGTGATAACAGCGAAAAGGTGCTCATCGACATCAAGTCTGTTCTTGATAAGAACGAAGTGACGAATAAGGGTTACAGATACTGGAGATTATAAGATGCCGCTTATTGTAAATGCTGATGATTTTGGGAAGAATGATGATATAAACAAGGCGGTCTGTGAGGCTTTTGAGAAGGGGTATGTCACATCGACCACTCTTATGGCAAATATGCCGGGAGCGAGCGCAGCATATGACCTTGCAAAGCAGAACGGATTTGCAGATAAGGTGGGAGTTCATCTGAATATAACCGAAGGGATGCCGCTTACGGAGGCCATTCGCAGCAATCCTCTGGTTTGTGCTCCGGACGGCAGTTTTAATGCTGCATTTTATAATAATACCAAATACAGGCTGTATATGGATAAGCTGGCCATAGACCAGATACGCGATGAACTGGATGCGCAGATAAGCCTGTTCCTTGACCTTGGTTTTTCTACGCTGCATATAGATTCACATCATCATGTACATACGAACTATCCTGTGTATCTTGCATTGAGATCACTCTCTGTCAGGTACGACTTTGAATATATAAGGTTAAGCAGGAACCTGTACAGAGGTGGCAGCATATTTAATAATATATATAAGCATTTCTATAACGGAGCGGTAAGGAAACTGGCTGCGGGTTCATCTGAACGCTTCGGTTCATATAAAGACCTTATGGGTTATTTTTCACTGGATCCGATGAGGACCGCTGACAGGATAAAGGAGAAGCCGGAATCAATGAGGCGCCTTATTAAGGATCATACCGTTGAGATCATGGTTCATCCGATGTATGATCAGACCGGCGAACTGATGGACACGGACATCCCGATGAAAGAGGAGGGTCTTCTGCCCGTATAAAGCAGATGTATTATAAGTATCAATACCCCGTTCGATATTCCAAACCTTCATGATTTCTTGATATTATGGCATTTTAATGGTATACTTAATTAGATATGCATAAAGATAGGGGTATTATACCCTTTTTGAAAGGAATCAGTATATGAGAACATATCTTGTTACCGGTGGTGCCGGCTTTATAGGCTCTAATTATATCCATTACATGTTTGGGAAATATGATAATGAGATAAGGATAATAAATGTTGATACACTCACATATGCGGGCAATCTCGAGAACCTTAAGGATGTAGAGGGCAGGGAGAATTATACCTTCGTCAAGGCAGATATATGCGACAAGGATGCCATAACAAAGATCTTTGAAGAGAATGACATAGACAGGGTGGTTCATTTTGCGGCAGAGAGCCATGTGGACAGGAGTATAAAAACACCTGAAGTATTCGTGCAGACCAATGTGATAGGAACGGCTGTGATGCTTAACTGTGCCAAGGCTGCGTGGGAACTGCCGGATGGAAGCTTTAAGGAAGGCAAGAGGTTCCTTCATGTTTCCACGGATGAAGTATATGGTTCGCTTGACGAGGACGGAGGATATTTTTACGAGACCACGCCATATTCTCCCCACAGTCCGTATTCTGCCAGCAAGGCAGGTTCGGATATGCTCGTGAAGGCATATATGGATACTTATAAGTTCCCGGCCAATATCACCAACTGTTCAAATAATTACGGACCATACCAGTTCCCGGAAAAGCTGATCCCGCTCATAATAAATAATGCATTAAACGGCAGGAAGCTTCCCGTATACGGAGATGGAAAGAATGTACGCGACTGGCTGTATGTGGAGGATCATGCGAAGGCCATTGATATGGTGCAGGAGAAAGGACGCCTGTTTGAAACATATAATGTCGGCGGTCATAATGAAAAGCAGAATATTGAAATAGTCAATATCATTATCGAAACATTACAGGAGATGCTTCCGGATTCAGATCCCAGAAAGGCGAATGTTACAAAGGATCTGATCACATATGTTGAAGACAGGAAGGGCCATGACAGGAGATATGCGATCGCGCCCGATAAGATAAGGGATGAAATAGGCTGGGAACCCGAGACTATGTTCAAGGACGGGATCAGGCTGACTATAAAATGGTATTTCGAGCATGAAGACTGGATGAAGAATGTGACCAGCGGGGATTATCAGAAATATTACAGCGAAATGTATAAAACGACATAAGGAGAAGACAGGAGACATGAAGGGAATCATTCTTGCCGGAGGTTCCGGCACCAGATTATATCCGCTGACAAAGGCAGTATCAAAGCAGATAATGCCGGTGTATGACAAGCCGATGATCTATTATCCCCTGTCGATACTTATGCTTGCGGGAATAAGGGAAATACTTATAATATCGACTCCCAGGGACCTTCCGGTGTTCAGGGAACTGTTCGGGACCGGGGAGCAGCTGGGTCTTTCGATGGAATATGCGGTACAGGAATATCCAAGAGGCCTTGCGGATGCTTTTATAATAGGCGCTGATTTTATCGGAAATGACAGTGTTGCTCTTATCCTTGGCGATAACATTTTTTACGGACAGAGTTTTTCGGGGCTTTTAAGACGTGTGGCTGAAAGAGAAAAGGGCGCTACGATATTCGGTTATTATGTAAGGGACCCGCGGGAATACGGAGTTGTGGAGATAGATGATAACGGAATGGCGATCTCAATAGAGGAGAAGCCGGAAAAACCCAAGTCTAATTATGCGGTTCCGGGATTGTATTTTTACGATAATGATGTTGTGAATATCGCAAGGAATGTCAAGCCGTCCGAAAGGGGCGAGATAGAGATAACGAGTATTAACAATGAATATCTCTCAAGAGGAGAGCTCCATGTCGAGACTCTCGGACGCGGCTTTGCCTGGCTGGATACGGGGAATCATGACATGCTTCTGGCGGCGGCTGATTTTGTCAGTTCCATACAGAAGAGACAGGGCATGTATGTATCCTGCATAGAGGAGATAGCGTTCAGAAGGGGATTCATTAACAGAGAGCAGCTGCTTGAGCTGGCAGAGCCGCTCATGAAGACGGATTACGGGAAATATCTGACTGACGTGGCTAACGGTCTGTAAGCAGCCATGAGTGATCATTATGTTTGGGTTTTAAACACAGAGGATCATAAGGGGAAATCAAATGAAAGAAAACAAAGACGCTTTAAAGGGGAAAAAAGCGGTCAAGTGCGAGCCGATCGACTGGAATGATTTTAAGCTTGGCAAAGAAAGATCAGACGATCAGGCAGATGCCAACAAAGAAGCGGACGAAAAGTGGAGAGTTGAAGGCACAGTAGAAAAGAAACGTGCCGATAAGGATTTTAACGAATTTATTTTCAAGGAACTCTCTTCGGAACCGGAAGAGCACGGCAAGACCGATAACAGCATATCTGAGCAGGAAGAGATCACAGCCGGGGCTGATAGTAAAACATCTGAGTCTGAGAGTGAACTGTCCGAACCTGCAAAGAAGGCAAGGAAGAAAAAGTCGCTCAACGAAAAGCTCAGTGAAATGGGAGACAGCACCTGGGTTAGCACCGGCAATTTCAGGAATGAGGACAAGCTGGATGATAAGACGATCAAGGAGCTTGAGGGTAACATTATCGAAACCACCAAGGGAGTTACCGACGAATTCCTGACAAGTGCTGTGGATGAGGTCAATAAGGCGCTTATAGATGAAGACGGGTATGAACCGCTGGGTGAGATCAGTCTTGGGGATACATTTGAGATCCCTGATCTTAATATTCATTTTGGTGATACGGAAGAACTCAGAGATATAAATAAGATAAGCCGTGAGATCAAAGACCAGGATCTTAAGAGGGAGATAGAAAAGCTTGATCTTGCGCAGAGCATTGAGCTACAGACCGCTAAGGAAATAGCAGAGCAGGAAGGCCTGGATGATAAGGTGATCATCAGGTCGGATGAATTAAGAAAGAAAGCGAAGAAAAAGAAGGGAACAGGAAGCAAAAAGAAGTCTTTGGAAGGTGAAAAAACATCGGCCGGAAAGGCTTCAGGAGAGAAGGCTCCTGTAAAGAAGCGCACTGAGGACGGTGCTCCCGTTAAAAAGTCCAAAGGAGAAAAAACAACAAAATCCACGACAGGAAAAACAGCTGTTAAGAGGACGTCAGAAGAAAGACCACCGGTAAAGAAGTCATCATCAAAGAAAGCTCCGGCAAAGAAAGTTTCAGTAGAAAAGGCTCCGGTAAAAAAGACATCGAAGAGAACTTCGCCTGAGCAGGCTGTATCCGTTAAGAAGGCTCCCGTGAAGCGGACTTCCGATATAAATGCGAAGAAGAAACAGGTCAAAAAGGAAGGACCGAGCGATTTCAGGAAGAAATCAGCAGATTGGAAAGACCAGGCTACGGTTGATAAGGCTGCAAAGATAAGCCTTATCAGAGAGAAAAAGGAGGCCCTGCACTCACGCATTAAAAAGATCACGCCGATACAGTGGTCTATGGCAGCTATGGCACTCGTAATATTCATTACGGGCATAATGACTTCAGCTGTATATGCAAATTATCAGGGTGAACAGAATAAGGTAAAGGCACTTGCGAGCCTTAATCAGTATACTGAGGATGAAAGTTACGCTGAAGAGACACAGGCTGTCACAGAGGAAATGCTTCCTGAGGCGGCAGAAGAGCCGGAATCCGTACAAGCCAAGGCTCTTTCACTTGAAATGTCATCAGTTGAGAAGGACTTAAAGATCAAGCTGGTTGATGAAGAGGACAAGCTGGTCAGGGATGTTCCGTGGAGTGTTACCGTAAGCAAAGAGGCGGAAGATGGTGAGGATACCGCTGACAGTGAAGAATACGAGGACGACGATGAAGACGGTATAATATATATAAATGATATAGCCGCAGGCGAATATGCGGTCAAGCTCAACCCCAGTGATTCACTGGCGGATTATGTGCTGCCACAGGAAAAACAACTGGTATCCGTTAAGGCTACGATAGAATATAAGGTTATAACTAATATAAGGGATGAGATAAAGTCCGAAAAGGAAGTTAATGTAGCACTGGAAGATCCGAATGGAAACCAGGCCGCAGACGTTGAAACAGGCGCTGCCATAGCGGATACGGTCGAGTGGTGTGAATCCACGAAGATTGAAAATGGTGAACAATATGTGGAAGCTACGCCTGATCTGTCAAAGACTGCGGTATCTATGAAGAAGGATACAGGTCTTTTTGCCGCGCTTAAGCGTATTGGTAATAATACATCGGCTTCGGTTTCGAACAGATCAGTGTTCGGATTCAGCATGCCTGTCGGATATAAGGTGGCAACAGCTGATGAAGAGCTTGTGACTATTGAGGAACCAAAAGAAGAAGAACCCGAAAAGCCATCGGAGCAGGAACCGGAGGAATCTGTCATAAAGGAAATGTCGCTTTCCATATCATGTGACAGGAAAACAATAAACATCGGGGAAACAGCAAAACTGAAATTAGAAGCCAATTACGAATTGAAAGATGATGATATTCGTTGGGAAGCTGATGATATGCTGATCGTTCAGATGGAGAGTGGCGGAACATCCTGTAAGGTTACGGGAAGCAAGCCCGGAAGCGTAAAGATCAGAGCGTACGCGGGTTCTCTTTCGGCAGAAGTAACGATAACGGTGAAACAGGAAGATGATCTGTCCATATCCGGATCGGATTCAGTGGATGTCGGTTCAAATATTACTCTTACTGCCGCTTTCAATCCGAGCGATGCCAGTGTTACATGGAGCGTTTCTGATAGTTCCATTGCATCTATAGCCGCCACTGAAGACAGTGGCAGAAAGTGTTCCATAAAGGGTGAGAAGTCAGGAAGTGTTACGGTAACGGCCAGCTGCAGCAATGGCAAGAGTACTTCGATGACTATAACGGTGAAGGCGGTTGAAGGCAAATACAGCGATGACGCCAAGTTGTATGACGCGAGCAAGAACCCCCTGTATGTAAAAGATGGAGACAGTTACAGGCTTGCAACTTACGGTGATTACAGGGGCGGCTTATTCTCGATCTTCTATCGTAAAGAAACCGGCTATCTGTATACCGGATGGCAGAATATAGACGGAAAAACCTATTACTACAGAAGCGATCACACTTATGTTACGGGTGATCAGGTGATCCAGGGCATACAGTACAGCTTCGGTGCGGACGGCGCTCTGGCTACCGGTTCGGGAACGCTCGGAATAGATGTTTCCAAGTACCAGCCGAATATCAACTGGTCGGCTGTTAAGGCATCCGGCGTCAATTATGTAATAATCCGCTGCGGATACAGAGGTGCAAGTACCGGAGTACTTATCCAGGATCCTTATTTCGTATCGCATATCAAGGGTGCCAAGGCGGCAGGTCTTAAGGTTGGAGTATACTTCTTTACGACAGCGCTCACCGAGGCAGAGGCGGTTGAAGAGGCCAGTATGTGTGCTGCGCTTTGTTCGGGATATGGAATTAATTATCCCATATTTATTGATTGCGAGAACAGTTCACGACCGGGATATAATTCAATGTCAGCGTCCGAGAGGACAACAATAATAAAGGCATTCTGCAATACAATAAAATCAGCCGGTTACACGCCGGGCGTTTATGCCAACAAGACCTGGCTTACGAGCTATATCAATACATCGGCTCTTTCGGGCTGCAAGATATGGCTTGCTCAGTATAATTCGTCAGGTCCTACATATTCGGGACGTTATGATCTGTGGCAGTATACCTCGAAGGGTCATGTGGACGGTATAAGCGGAAACGTAGACATGAACCAGAGTTATCTGGGATACTAAAAAGAGAAGGAAACTATACAATGAGTAAGATCAAAGTAGAAACCTGTAATATTGAAGGACTCAAGGTTATCACTCCGACAGTCTTCGGGGATGAGCGAGGCTACTTCATGGAGACTTACAATTACAATGATTTTAAGGAAGCGGGCATCGACTATAATTTTGTCCAGGATAACCAGTCTGCTTCCAAAAAGGGAGTTTTAAGAGGCCTGCATTTTCAGATCGATTTTCCTCAGGATAAGCTTGTAAGGGTAATACGCGGTGAGGTATTCGATGTTGTCGTGGATATGCGTAAGGGTTCGAAGACTTACGGACAGTGGTTCGGAGTAAGGCTGTCCGAGGAAAACAAGAAGATGTTTTTTATCCCGAAGAATTTTGCGCATGGTTTCCTTGTGTTGTCGGATTATGCGGAGTTTACGTATAAATGTACTGATTTCTATCACCCGAATGATGAGGGCGGCGTTATATGGAATGATCCGGATATAGGCATTGACTGGCCTATAGAACCGGGTACAGAGCTTACGATATCCGATAAGGATACCAAATGGCCGAGATTTAAGGATATAAAGAGATAGAGCAGAGAGGATATTGCTTAGTGTCCCGAAAAAAGAAGCTTATAGCAGCAGTAACAGCGGCCGTGGTGGCGCTTAATCTGTATATAATCCTACATCACAATCCCCTGGCGGACAGAACACAGGAACTGATCAAGAAGATCGTTTCCTGTGTTATTTTGGAAGGGTTTTATATAGTCTTCCTTAAGATGTACGACTGGATAGTTATTCTTCCTAAGGAATTGTATCAGAACAGGAAGCTTATCTGGAAGCTGGCAAAGAATGATTTTAAGACTAAATATGCGGGCTCATATTTCGGAGTGTTCTGGGGTTTTGTTCCGCCAGTTATAACCGTGCTTTTGTACTGGTTTGTGTTCGGGATCGTAATGCCTAACAGGGCGACTAATATAAAGGGAGATATGGAGCTTCCGTATATCCTGTGGCTTATTGTGGGTATAGTGCCGTGGTTTTATTTTTCGGAGGCGATCTCGAGCGGTACCAATGCCCTTCTTGAATACAATTATCTTGTTAAGAAGGTTGTTTTTAAGATAAGTATCCTTCCGATAATCAAGATCGTATCAGCGCTCTTTGTGCATGTGTTTTTTGTGATATTTACACTGATACTGCTTGCATGTTACGGATATTTACCGGATCTATATACACTTCAGCTTTTCTATTATTCATTCTGTATGTTTATATTTGTACTGGGGCTAAGCTATATTACCTGTTCGCTGATCGTCTTTTTCAGGGATCTCGGACAGATGATAGCGATAGCGCTTCAGGTCGGTATATGGGCGACGCCTATATTGTGGAACCTGCATCTTCTGGATAATAAACCGGCAATACGGTTCATCATAAAGCTCAATCCGATGACGTATATAGTAGAGGGTTACAGGGGCGCGATCTTTGATAAGCTGGGCTTCTGGGAAACCTTCTATTCAACGGCGTATTTCTGGATACTTACGGCATGTACGTTTGCAGTCGGAGCTATGGTATTTAAGAGGTTAAAGGTACATTTTGCGGATGTACTTTGATACACTCCGGTAAGAATACTGAGTATACAGCGATCCGGAGGTTATATAGAGGATATTATGGATACGGCTATATCAGTTGAACATCTTTCAAAAGTGTATAAGCTCTATGACAGGAACAGGGATCGTCTCAAGGAAGCCCTGCATCTTTCGAAGAACATAAATGTAAGGGAGCATTATGCCCTAAATGATGTAAGTCTTACCGTAAATGCGGGTGAGACTGTCGGTATTATTGGTACAAACGGATCCGGAAAATCAACCATCTTAAAGATCATCACAGGCGTGCTTAATCCAAGCGCAGGTGAAGTTAAGATAAACGGAAGGATATCGGCTCTCCTTGAGCTGGGTGCCGGATTCAATATGGAATTTACCGGTATCGAGAACATTTATCTTAACGGAACGATGATAGGTTTCTCGGAAGAGGAGATAGACGCCAGGCTTCAGGATATTCTTGATTTTGCAGATATAGGTGAATTCGTGTACCAGAAAGTCAAGACTTATTCAAGCGGTATGTTTGTAAGGCTTGCATTTGCGGTCGCGATAAACATAGATCCCGAGATACTTATAGTTGACGAGGCGTTATCCGTTGGAGACGTATTCTTCCAGAATAAATGTTACCGTAAGTTTGAGGAATTCAAAAAGCAGGGCAAGACGATACTGTTCGTCAGCCATGATCTGTCATCGATAAGCAAGTACTGTGACAGGGTTGTATTGCTCGAACGGGGTAAAAAGATCGGAGAAGGCGCTCCTAAAGAGATTATAGATATGTACAAGAAGGTGCTGGTCGGGCAGCTTGACAAGGAGACGAATACATCAAAAAGCGATGATTTAAACAAGGGTAAGAAGTGGAAGGACAGTATGCAGCTTAATCCGAACAAGGACGAGTACGGAAGCGGACTGGCTGAGTTTGAGGATTTCTGCGCTTATGATAATACAGGTGAGATAACAAATACCATAATTAAGGGTGAGGAATTCACGATAAAGGTCAAGGTCAGGTTTTTTGAAACGGTACAGGATCCGATCTTTGCCGTGTCTTTTAAGAACATGCAGGGCACAGAGATAACGGGAACCAACACGATGTTTGAGAAGATAACAACGGGTACACCGGGACCGGGTGATGTGATGGTTGCGACTTTTACCCAGAACATGAGCCTGCAGGGCGGGGAATATCTGATATCGCTTGGATGCGTAGGGTATCGCGAGGGCGAATTCACTGTGTATCACAGGCTGTATGATGTTTTTAACCTGACGGTCATTTCATCCAAGAACACAACAGGGTTTTATGACATGGACAGTATAGTAACGGTGGAAGTACAGAATAATGAACGGTAGCAGAGAAGCCATAGGAAATGTGGTCTTAAATTACAAATATTACAGTGGTGAGGATCTGTATTCGGAAGGCGCGGGAGAGGATATCCTGCTTGATCTGGTCAGCAGATATCCCGAGGCTGAATACGGACATATCATTCAGAGTACAAGATCATGGTCGGTAATGTATCATCTGTCTCATGTCCGCGAGAATATATGCAGCTGGCTTCCGATTACGAAGAAGGATAATGTGCTGGAGATAGGCGCAGGCTGTGGTGCAGTCACGGGCTGTCTTGCACGTCTTGCTGGTCACGTTACATGTATAGAGCTTAGCAAAAAGCGGAGCACAATAAACGCCACAAGACACAAAATGCTTGATAATATCGAGATCTTTGTAGGCAATTTCGAAGATATAGAACCGGATATTGAAGAGAAATACGACTATATAACTCTTGTAGGCGTTTTGGAATATGCCGGAAGCTATATAGGGTCTGACGATCCATACCATGAAATGCTTAAGCGGGTGCGCCACCACTTAAAGGATGGGGGACGCCTTATCATAGCTATTGAAAATCAGCTGGGACTTAAGTATTTTGCAGGCTGCAAGGAAGACCATACCAACAGGTTTTATGAGGGAATAGAAGGTTATACCAACACCGAAGGCGTACGTACATTTTCAAAGCAGGGACTGGAAAGGTTGTTAAACGAAAGCGGATACAGCACTCGTTTCTATTATCCATACCCTGATTACAAGCTGCCGCATACTATCTATTCCGATGCGTGGCTTCCAAAGCCCGGTGAACTTAATACAAATCTGCGGAATTTTGACACCGACAGGGTAGTGACTTTCAATGAGTCCAGGGTATTCGATACTCTGATAAAAGAGAATAAATTCGCTGATTTTTCAAATTCTTTCCTGGTGATAGCAACAAAAGAGGAACTGTCAGATGACACGGTAATGCCTGTATATGCCAAATATGCAAGCGCAAGAGCAATAGAGTATCGGACGGCGACCGTTATTGAGTCGGATAAAAAAGGCAGGAAAAGAGAAGTATTCAAGATAGCGTTAAGCCCGGAAGCGAATGCCCATATTGATTCGATATACGTGAACTATCTGGCCTTATCCAAAATGTGTGCGGAAACAGGATTTAAACCGGATGAGTGCAGACGCATAAGTGATGAAGACAATTATGCCGCCGTAGACCTGAAAGAGAATTATAACGAATCCCACGGCATCAGCCTTGAATACATTGACGGGATCACAATGGAGGAATATCTTGACGAGCTTGAGAGCCGGAGGGAATTCGAGAGGATGCTGCTTCTTATGAAGCAGTATGAGGCGGTTATCCGCTCTGTGAGCAAAGAGCTGTTTGAGAACAGCGAAGGCTTCAGGAAGCTGTTCGGTGAAGACCTTACGGGTGAGTATTTTTCCGCTCCGGTTTCAGATCTTGACCTGATCTTTACAAACATAGTGTTTGACAGGGAAAAGAAAGAGAACGGAGAGTGGAACCTTCTGGATTATGAATGGACTTTTTCATTTCCGATACCGGTCAAATTCATTATTTACAGGGCGCTGTTCTATTATATAAAATCGCATGAAGGCTCGGCGTTTCTTAAGTATATAAAGAAAAGGAGCATAGATCTGTATGCGGAATTTAAGATATCTGTTATGGAAAAAACTGTTTTCAAGAGACTGGAGAAGCATTTTCAGCTGTATATCATAAAAGGTGCGGCTTCCCTTGAGGTCATGCATGAACTGATGCCGGTAAGGACGGTTGATATGCTGAAAGCTGTCGAAAAAGAATTCTATCTTAAAGATCTTAGGAATCCGAAGATATATTACGGAAGCGGGGAAGGTTTTTCGGGAGACAGACAATTGATGATTTTTGCGGATACGGACGGTGACAGTGTATCGCTTGAAATACCGCTTGAAGAGGATATTACACAACTCAGGGTTGATCCCACGGAATATCCGTGCATAGTCAAAATAGATAAGGTCACGCTTATTATGGATGACGGTACCTCAGAAAACATAGACAGATTTCTGACCAATGGATATGTCGGAGAAGGTAGTGTCCTGCTGTTTGATACGGATGATTCCCAGCTCCAGTTTTTAAAGCTCCCTGAAGGAAAGAAGACAGTCGGGCTTAAATATGATGTTACTATGGTCGAGAAAGGATTGTTTGAAGGACTTAAGCGGATGTTTTGGGACAGGATGAAAAGGTTCAGGAAGGATCCGACAGTCATCGACAAGCTTCTTGTAAAAGCAGGACGCAAAGAGCCGGGAGTGATCCCGGAGGGGTACTACGAAGTGAGGTTATAATGGGAATATTCGACGGGAGAAGGCTTACAGAAGAATATACTGATGAGATACGGAAACAGACGGATCCGTATGGTTATTTCTGCCGGAATGAAGAAATAAAAAGAGGGGAACAGCTAAACAGCGGTTGTCCTCCTTTTTGCGTTGTTGAAGACTTAAGGAGTATGATTTTCGGTTCGGGAGACGGAACAGATGAAGGCATTGAGAAAAAATATCTGTTCATAAGAACTCAGGGCGTGGAATATGACGGTGATGAAATAAGCAGCCGTCTTATGACCGATGAACTTATAGATCTGATGTATTGGGATGAGGACAGGCTCCTTGAAGGCAAGCGCCATGCTCCGTATTTTAAGCCCGACTGGTCACCGGATACGCTGCTTAACTGTAATTATATCGGGGATTCGTATGTGGTGAGGACTGAACTTGCGATGCATGTGATCGACCTTATCAGGAACGAGTGGTGCGACAGGGAACTGAATGACATTAACAATAATGTTGTTATGACCGCGGATGATATGGAAAGAAGGAGCGAGAGCGAAACAAGATATGATTTTCTGCTCCGGGTTTCCGAGATCGCAGGGAGTATAGTCCATCTTCCGATAGTAGCCACACATATTCCCGATGAAACGGCTGATGAAGACGAGATATATGCGGATCATACATGGCAGAATCAGTCGCAGAAGAACATAGGTATAAGGAATGAGGCACTGAAAAGACAGGGACTTCCCATAAGCTATGAGAAAGTGTTTGCAAGAAAAGATAACAGCGTTATTAATAACAATGTTATCAATAACATCGTTATTCAACCAATGGATACATCCATGAACCTTTCCGTCATCATTCCGTCAAAAGATCACAGCGATGTTCTGATCGCCTGTCTTGAGAGTATAAGAAGGTGCTTTATTCCCGCTGATAACAAGCTTCTCGAGATCATAATAATCGATAACGGAAGCAGCAGTGTGGAAGGGATCAAGATAGAGGATTATCTGCATACATATACGCAGGATATAAGGGTAAAATATATTTACGAGAAAATGGATTTCAATTATTCCGTAATGTGCAATATCGGAGCAAGGGAAGCAACAGGCAGCTGCCTTCTGTTTTTGAATGACGATATAGAACTTATCGATGATAATACATTTGAACGCATGTATGCGTACGCCTCCCTTCCTTATGTAGGAGCGGTCGGAGCCAAGTTGTATTATCCGGGAGGAAATGTCATACAACACACAGGCGTTGCCGTGGATCTCGACTGCGGACCTACTCATAAACTGGCCACGTATCCTGACGACAGACCATATTATTACGGGAGGAATGTATTCAATCAGAATGTGCTTGCAGTGACAGGGGCCTGCCTCATGGTGAACCGTGAAAAATACTTTAAATACGGCGGATTTAATGATAAAATGGGAGTTGGCTATAATGATGTGGAATTGTGCGTTAAGCTGTATGAAGGCGGCTTGAAAAACGTGATCCTCAATGAGTGCATCCTGTTCCATCACGAGTCGCTCTCAAGGGGCATGGATCATATGGATGATAATAAATACAGCCGTTTACGTGAAGAAAGACAGATGTTGTATGATATGCATCCGTGGATACGAAGCTCAGGTGATCCTTATTATTCGCCCAATCTCATTCCGGATACGCTGGATTACAGGGTAAATGTGATGGCGGATTATACGGTGAGGAGCTCAAGGAATGGTGCTGTTGAGGATGCTTCGCTAAATAAAAAGCTTAAGTCGATGATTAAGAAATATACCGCTGACAGAGAAGCCGGGAAGTTAAAGGTAAGAAGAGGCAGCAGGCGGCTGCATTATAACATTGAGAGAACCGGGTCTTTCAGGGGGATATTCAAGGATGAAGAGGATTATTATCAGATAGAAGGATGGGCTACGCTGACAAAGCGGGATAACGCCATGTACTCTACCGAGCTTGCATTTATAGACAGTTCAGGTGAATGCCTGATCTTTGATACGTTTAAGCAGAACAGGGAAGATGTTGCAGTAGTGTTTGTTAATGAAAGAAACCTTTTTCTTACGGGATTTGTATGCAAGATACCTGTAAGCCTTCTTAAACGTGATGAAGTATACAGGGTTGCGGTAGTAAAACGATCAGGTCTGACAGGGATCAAATATGCTGCCTTAGGAGATTATTATGAACCTTCAAGAGGATACAGAACAGAAGAAATGTGATTATTATAAGGATCTGTATGAAAAGGAGCACAAAAAGAATGAGGAGCTGACAGAGCAGATCGTAGACCTGGAAGCACAGAATGCGGATCTTACATATAAGCTTGACAAGATAAGAAAGAGTAAGCTGTGGAAGAGTATCTATCCGATAAGGCTGGCTTATTCGCATCTAAAGAACCTGGTTACAAGGATACGCCGTTATGGAAATCTTCGGAATCTGGTTGATAAAATACGTTCAAAGCGTATAGAAAAGGCTGCATATAAGAGTTACGGAACCTTAAGCATGCCTGATGAGGACACAAGAAGAAAGCAGCGCGAGACGGATTTTCCAAGAAATATAAAGTTCAGTATTCTGGTTCCTTTGTATGATACGCCCAGAAGATTTCTTACCGAGATGATCGATTCGGTGAAGGCTCAGACTTATGAGAACTGGGAGCTGTGCCTTGCAGACGGTTCGGATGCACAGCACGGCGAAGTGGGTGATATCTGCCGCGAATATGCTTCTGCTGATGATAGGATAAAATATAAAAAGCTCGAAGAAAACCTCGGTATATCGGGCAATACGAACAAATGTCTTGAGATGGCAACAGGAGACTATATAGGCCTGTTTGATCATGATGATATTTTGCATCCATGTGTGTTGTATGAATATATGAAAGTCATCTGTAACAGTGATGCAGACTATATATATTGTGATGAGACAACTTTTAAGGGTGACAGCATCAATAACATGGTAACCCTGCATTTTAAGCCTGATTTTGCGATAGATAATTTAAGGGCAAATAATTATATCTGTCACTTTTCGGTGTTCTCAAAGGAACTCATTGATAATACGGGGCTTTTCAGGTCGGAATATGACGGTTCGCAGGATCATGATCTTATATTAAGGCTTACACATAATGCAAAGAAGATAGTGCATGTCCCTAAGATAATGTATTACTGGCGGTCGCATGCAGGCTCTGTAGCCTCAGATATAAATGCCAAGAGCTATGCGATAGATGCTGCAAAGGGTGCCGTTGCGGCGCACCTTAGGCAATGCGGGTTTGATGGATTCAAGATAGAAAGTTCGCGCGCATTCGAGACGATATTCAGGATAAGATATAAGCTCCTTGATAAGCCGCTAATATCGATACTTATTCCTAACAGGGATCATGTGAGCGATCTTAGAAGGTGTATAGATTCGATAACGACGAGGAGCTCATACGAGAATTATGAGATAATCGTTATCGAGAATAACAGTACCGAAGAAGAGACCTTTGAATATTATGAAGCTATAGAGAAGCACCCGGCTATAAGCGTAGTAAAATATTCGGGCGAATTCAATTATTCAAAGATCAACAATTTCGGTGAGAAGAGCGCGAAGGGCGAGTATCTGGTACTCCTTAATAACGACACGGAAGTCATTACGAGAACGTGGCTCGAGGAGCTGCTCATGTATGCGCAGCGGCCGGATGTAGGGGCTGTGGGCTGTATGCTCTATTATGAGGACTATTCGATACAGCATGCGGGGATCGTACTGGGGCTCGGAGCACACAGAACGGCCGGACATTCCCACTACCGCATGAATAAGGAGAACCTGGGATATATGGGGCGTCTGTGCTATGCACAGAATGTTTCCGCAGTGACAGGAGCCTGCCTTATGACATCAAGGGAGGATTTTGAAGCCGTCGACGGTCTTAACGAGGAACTGGCTGTTGCTCTTAATGATGTAGATTACTGCCTTAAGTTAAGACGCAGGGGCCTGCTCAATGTCTTTACTCCGTTTGCCGAGCTGTTCCATTATGAGTCAAGATCGCGGGGTACGGATGTTACAGATGCTGCGGATGAGAAAAATGCGGAAAGATATAACAGGGAATGCGAGCTGTTTAAGCAGATATGGAAAGATGAGCTTGAAAAAGGCGACCCTTATTTCAACCCGAACTTTTCGCTTGATCACAGCAATTTTGTTTTAAGAGGCGAACCTAAATCCATGGTGGGATGATGTCATGCATTTATGGTGAATACGACGTTTGATGAGGTTGATCAGCTATAAATATACGAAACAAAAGGAGGTACAAACATGGGTTACAGGGAACAGTATGATTACTGGAAAGAGGATGCGTATTTCGATGACGCGACGAAGGCTGAGCTTAAGGCTATAGAGAATAATGAGGCCGAGATCGAGGACAGATTCTATAAAGATCTTGAATTCGGGACCGGGGGCTTAAGGGGCGTTATCGGTGCCGGTACCAACAGGATGAATATTTACACGGTAAGAAGGGCTACTCAGGGACTTGCCAATTATATATTAAAGCAGGGAACACAGGATAAGGGAGTAGCTATTTCCTATGACTGCAGACGCATGTCTCCTGAATTTGCGGACGAAACCGCTCTGTGTCTTAATGCTAACGGCATAAAGGCGTATGTATTTACATCACTCCGTCCGACGCCTGAACTTTCATACGCGGTAAGGAAGCTTGGCTGTACCGCGGGCGTTATGGTAACGGCTTCTCACAACCCGCCGGAGTACAACGGATACAAGGCGTACTGGGAGGACGGAGCACAGATAACTTCACCCAGGGATGTTGATATCATAAATGAAGTCAAGGCAGTAAAGGATTATAATGAAGTAAAGACGATGAGCAAGGATGAGGCCGTTGCAAAGGGACTTTACAATCCGATAGATAAGGACATCGATGACCCGTATATGGAAGAGCTTAAGAAGCAGATCATTCATCCTGAGATAATTAAGGCAATGGCTGATGATATCAAGATCGTCTATACACCTTTCCATGGCACCGGGAATATGCCTGTAAGGCGTATACTTAAAGAACTTGGATTCAATCAGGTTTATGTTGTTCCAGAGCAGGAACTTCCGGATCCCGATTTTACTACACTTGATTATCCCAATCCCGAAGATCCCAAGGCGTTTACACTGGCGCTTAAGCTGGCTAAGGAGAAAGACGCCGATATCGTGCTAGCGACGGATCCCGATGCTGACAGGCTTGGTATTTATGCGAAAGATACTAAGAGCGGGGAGTACATACCGTTTACGGGAAATATGTCGGGTATGTTGATCGCAGAATATATTTTGAGGGAGAGAGCGGCAAACGGCACGATGCCTGAAAACCCTGCTCTTGTTAAGACCATCGTTACGACCAATCTTGCAGATCCGATGTGTGATGAATACAAGGTTAAGCTTATAGAAGTACTTACCGGATTTAAATATATCGGTGAGCAGATCAAGTGGTTTGAAGAGAATAATACTTACAACTACGTATTCGGCCTTGAGGAAAGTTACGGATGTCTTGCAGGAACTCATGCAAGGGACAAAGATGCGATAGTTGCCGTTATGTGTCTGTGTGAGGTTGCGGCTTACTGTAAGAGTAAGGGGATTACTGTATGGGATCAGATGATAAAGATATACGAACAGTTCGGATTCTATAAGGAGGGCATACATACCCTTACAATGAAGGGCATTGAAGGAGCACAGGAGATTCAGGATATAATGAACAGGCTCCGCGAGAATCCGCCAAAGCAGTTCGCTTCGCTTAAGGTTAAGGAGTTCAGGGATTACAAGAAGAATGAAGTTGTTGATATGGCTACGGGAGCAAGATCGGAAACCGGGCTTCCTGAGTCAAATGTTTTGTACTTTGAGCTTGAGAATGATTCGTGGTGCTGTGCAAGGCCCTCCGGAACGGAGCCCAAGATCAAGTTCTACATGGGTATAAAGGGCAGCTCCCTTGAAGACGCTGATAATAAGCTTGCGGAATTAAAAGAAGCTGTTCTTGCAAATATAAAATGATCTCAGTAATGAATAATGGATGAATTTGTAAAAAAGATATGGGGCAGGAAAGCCGTCAAGTATTGTATTTTTGCAGTACTTGCGGCTATGGCCCTTATCTCACTTATACAGGGTATAAGGAACGCGGCAGAGTATAGCCAGGACTTTCAGTGGGATGCGGCCAAAGCACTTACAATGAGGATAAATCCATATGATGAATCCTTAAGTCCGGGTGGTGCACTTAATGAATATGGATTTGATAAATATTATCTGCAGATGGAGGCGAATCAGTTCCCGTCGCTTCTGATGCTGTTAATACCGTATACATTCCTGCCGCCTCTTACGGCGCGATATGCTTGGATAGTATCTAATCTGATATTTACCGCAGGCATTATTTTTCTGTTAAGGAGAACCTTTCTTAAGGAAGCTGACAGTGATATTTTTATTGTATTCATGCTGCTTTTGATCGCAGGGACTCCCTACCGGAATCAGCTGGGCGTGGGCCAGCATACATTGTTTTCATTTTTCTTTTTTCTGCTGGCTGTATGGTTTAGTGAGAGGGAAGATAAGAAAGCGGCGTTTACAGGAACTGTGCTGTGTCTGTTTATATGCTATTTTAAATATACTCTCACGGTTCCGTTGTGTCTGTATTTTGTATATAAGAAAAAATATGTGGAGATTGCTGTATCTGCGGCTGTTCATGTGGTGCTGACGTTCGTGGCTGCAGTGTGGCTTGGCGACAGTTTTATAAATATGATCATCAAGCCGCTTAAGGTGTCATCTGCTCTTGCTGCCGAGGGAGGGATCGATCTTGGGGTGCTGCTTCACGGCTCGGGCTCTGCTTATGTGCTTGCGTTCATCGTTATGGCCGGATTGTTTTTTATGGCGCTGCGGCTTGGCGGCTTGGAAGACGGCAGATCAGAGGAAGCTGATCATGACAGCGGTATTTGCATGGATGGGGGATTTTTCAGTGTACTCATACTGTGGTCGCTGATAATAACCTATCACAGGACTTATGATTTCTTTGTTATGGTCGCGATCCTTGCATTTTTCCAAAGGAGGCACAGACCCCTTCCCCGTGTTTTGGAAGTTGGATATGGGGTTGTACTTTTGGCAGTATTTTTCGTGTTGAGAGTATTTTCTGAATCGATGGGATCAAAGATAGTTGTTGGCGCAATGTATTATGTATTTACGATAGCAGTAACGGCGGTTATTATATATGAAATGAGATCGAAAGACAGATTAACGGGCAGATGAAGCATTTGCAGGAAATTAATTCTTGACCATGTGTGGCGGCATGGAAATATAAGGGACAGGAAAGCGAGAAGCTTTGGAAATGAACAGTAAGGACAGCCTGTATATCATTATACCGGCGTACAATGAAGAGGAGAATATAAGACAGGTAGTTGAGGACTGGTATCCGGTAGTTGATACAAGGAGCGGTGACAGCAGACTGGTTATAGTAAATGACGGCAGCAAGGATAATACGCTCAATGTGCTGAAAAGCATGAAGGCTGACAGACCGAAATTAACGGTTCTTGACAAGGAAAACGGAGGTCATGGTTCAACGATAATGTATGGTTATCATTATGCGCTGAAGCAGGGTGCCGAATATGTATTCCAGACGGATTCGGACGGACAGACTTTCGCAAGTGAATTTGATCAGTTTTGGGATGAACGAAGCAGATATGACATGATCATAGGAAATCGCAATCACAGGGAAGACGGGCTTTCGCGGGTGATCGTGACAAAGGTGTTAAAGCTTGTTATCAGATTGTGCTTTCATGTTACGGTAACGGATGCCAATACGCCATACAGGCTTATGAGGGCGTCTGTCCTGAAAGAAGAGATACGTCTTGTTCCTGAAGATTTTTTTCTGTCAAATGTACTTTTGACGGTACTGTTTACCAGACATTTACGCAGCATAAAGTATATACCGATAACATTCAGGCCAAGGCAGGGCGGGGTAAACTCGATAAATCTTAAACGCATATTTAAGATAGGTCGTCAGGCGCTTGGGGATTTCAGGAAGATAGATAAGAAGATATAGCGTGAATGATGAAAAGAGGATGAGAAAATATAAGGAGTAAAGAATTGGAAACACAGGTAAATAATACGGAGAATGCAGTCTCCGTGAATGAAGACAATGGAAAGAAAAAGCTGATGACCCAGATAATAAGGTTTGGGTTTGTGGGAGGAACAGCCTTTATAATAGACTATCTTATAACACTCGCCATTTCCGTACTCTGCCGTAAGGCAGGCATGGATGTGGCATCGGCAGCTGCTGCAGGCGGATTATTCGGATTTACCATATCCCTGATATATAATTACTTCATGAGCATGAAATTTGTTTTTGAAAGAAGGGATGATCTGGATCGAAAGAAAGAATTTATCATATTTACGGTACTGTCGATCATCGGACTGGGATTAAACGAGTTGATCCTTTATTTTGGAGTGGTAGTCTGTGATAAGATCGTACCGGTGATCGTTGATGAGCATCCTTCACTGATAACCACTCTTGTTAAGATGTTTGCCACAGGAGTAGTAATGGTATACAACTTTATAAGCCGAAAAATGACATTGGAGAAAAAAGATTGAACAGTAAAATGAAAAGACAAAAGAGAATAGGAACAGGATTTATTATGGTACTGTTGCTTGCCTGTATGTCGGTGCAGGGCTGTGATAAATCTGAGCAGGAAAAAACAGTGCCGGATATGCAGGAAGTTAAGCAGAGCGATACCAGCATCTCACAGGATGAACCGGATATCCCGGAGGAACCGGTAACCGAAGAAGAGGCTGATACTACAATGCTTAATGTAGATACGGAAGATGCGGTATCTTATTCAGCTATACCGGAATCCGAAAAGGAGAGCGAGGAAGAGGTAGAGGCTGTTCAGGATGAGAAAGATGAAGTTCTGCGGACTGAAGACGGTAAGATAATAGTCGACCTAATTATGTTCATGGGACAGAGCAATATGTCAGGTACCGGCGGAGATGCGCAATATGCGCCCAAGGTTCCCAAGGGACACGGATACGAATTCAGGGCTGTTTCCGATCCGACACGGCTGTATCCCATTGAAGAACCGTTCGGACTGTATGAGAATACCCAAGGCGCGATTAACGATCTTCCAATTGCCAAGAACGGTTCGATGGTCTCAGCGTTTGTAAACAGATACTATGAACTGACTAAGGTTCCCGTGGTCGCTGTTTCAGCTTCATCAGGCGGAAGGGATACGGCTTTCTGGATGAGCAAGCCCGTAATGAAGGATTTTGCGGAGAGGCAGAAACGTGCCCAGGTATGGCTTGAGAGTAATGATTATCATATCAGGAAGCAGTATGTCATATGGCTTCAGGGTGAGTCGGACGCAGAGGACGGTTTAACGACAGAACAGTATAATCAGAACATGGATAATATAATAAGGCCGTTGTTCATAGGAGGGTTGCAGAAGGTATTTATCGTGACGCCGGGCAGGACGCTTACCGGCAAATACTTCTTTGACAGTATTGTTTACGCGCAGCTTAATATGTGCAGGACCAGCGGTTATTATGCCCTGGCAACCACAGTACTGAATTCAGTCAGCACTGAGTACATGATGGATGAATACCATTATAATCAATCGGTGCTTAATGTGGTTGGCAAGGAGGCTGCGGAGAGCGCTGCATATTATACGGAGAACCGAAAGGAAAAATGTATATACAACTACAGGGACAATAATGTATTCATCCCGGATGGTTTTGAATATACAGAGGAAGAGATGGATGTTGAGCCCATTGATTATAATACCAATGGTGATTTTGTGAGGTATCAGGATGGATAAGATTTTGGTATTTATTCCAGCATATAATTGTGAAAAACAGATAGTAAGAGTGCTTGGACAGTTTGATGAGGAAGTGCTTAAATACATTTCCGAGATCATAGTAGTTAATAACAGGAGTACGGATAATACAGAGATCGTAGCTGCGGATTATTTACGCGATCATCCGGAATTGCCGGCAAAGCTCCTTAGAAATAAAGAAAATTATGGTCTTGGCGGATCGCATAAGGTGGCCTTTGATCATGCTATAAATAACGGATTTGACTATTGCATAGTTCTTCACGGAGATGACCAGGGCATGATAAGGGATTTTCTTCCGGTGCTTGAAAGTAAGTATTACAGAAAGCATGACTGTATACTTGGCGCAAGGTTTATGAATGGGTCAAGGCTTGAAGGCTATTCAGCGTTCCGGACTTTTGGAAATGTTGTTTATGACTTTTTATTTGCGGCGGTGGTCAGGAAAAGGATCTACGATCTGGGTTCCGGCCTGAATATGTACAGGGTTGATATGTTAAGGGACAGGTTTTATGAGAAGTTTCCCGACAACCTTATGTTCAATTACTGTATGATACTGGCGTCTGATTATTTCGGACATGATATACGTTTTTATCCTGTTTCATGGCGCGAGGATGATCAGGTAAGTAATGTGAAGATGATGAGTCAGGCGGTAAAGGTCCTTAAGATGCTTAAGGAATACTATAGTGACCCGGAAGTCATAACAGAGGATTACAGGGATGTTCCCATAGATTCATACGAGGCTGAAACTGTTATCAACGGTCAGTAATACAGATATACAGAATAAGGGAAACAGATGGTTAAGATGATAGCGGGAGGGGCAATATGCATACTGTGGTTTGCGGTAATACATGCCGTTAAGCTGTTTCGTATGTATCTGGTCCTTTTGGAACAAGGTATAAAATTCAGGAAGTTCATATTTGCGTATTGCAGAACGACACTTGCCAATCTGATAATACCTTTTAAACTTGGGGAGATATACAGAATGGTTGTATTCTCAAGGTTAACGAAAAACGCAGGCATCGGTATTGCAAGTGTTATAGTGGACAGGTTTTTTGATACTCTTGCACTGGTGCTTATCCTTATCCCACTACATGTTCTGTATCCGGCAAGGGTGTCGGCGGTATCGGTATTCCTTACGGTATTTGTTGCGGTCACGGTGTTTGTTTTTGTGATATTTCCGTCAGCATATGAATATCTTAACAAATATATAATAATGCACCGTGAATCACGCAACTCAATGGCGGTGCTCAAATGGCTGGAAGTATTAAGTTCGGGATATGAATACATAAGAAAGCTTGTAAGGGGCAGATATGCGCTGATCACGCTTATGTCATTTGGAGCGTGGGTGCTTGAAGGCGGCCTGTTGTTCGTGATAGCAGGTATAATAGGTGTGAAATACGATGCGGGCGTGTTTTCGGATTATATTACGTCGATACTGTCAACATCGCACAGCATGTTACAGAGTAAATATACTTTGTTCAGCATTGCCGTAATGGCGGTATGCACAGTGGTTGCGGGCTTTAGTGTTCTTTTGCGGGAGAAGGCGAAAAATGAAAAAGATAATAGTCGTTTATGATGATTCAAGAAAGCCCGGTCAGGAGATAAGTGCGATAACCGGTAAGAAGAGTTATGGCAATATTATCTTTAAGAGACAGTCTCTTAAGAAACGGGCAGAGGATAATTTCACGGATATGGATAATGTGGAACTGTTCATAGACGCATCTTCATTTGATGTTGATAACCTGCCGGTAAGATCGAATGATAACAGTGTATTCAGGCTGTATTCCGATCAGGAGATAACAGATATGGATGCAGTGAAGATCCTTCTTGAAAAATCATTGTACGCCAAAGAGAATTACGCGATATACTGCAATGACAAGCCGTCAGCGATAATTTACCCGTCCGTAAACGCTTATGTTTCCGGCAGGAGTTTAGATGAAAGCAATTTTGAAAGGATTGGATCACAGGCTTTTGCTGATCTGTCAGATGCGACGGTTTTTCGGACTTTTATAACAAGCGGTTTTGATGCGCGGTTTTTCAATGCGCTTTCGGGTGATGAATATACAGTTATCAAGAGTTCGGATAACGTGGATAAATTACGGATGGAATACAGGTACTTTACTATGCTCCCTCCTGAAATGAAACAATGGTTCGCAACAGCTTACGGGTACGAGGAGGAAGATAACAGGGCGTCCTACAGGATCGAGAGATACCATATGACCGATCTTGCCCTGCGCTATGTCCACGGGGCTATTGATGAGGATGAATTCCGTGCGGTAATGGAGATATTGTTTCATTTTATCTCGATACGTAAAGAAAAACAGGTTTCGGATGAAGAGTATGAGCAGAAAGCAAAAGCTCTTTATCTTGATAAGGTATCTGAGAGGACAGAAAGACTGAAACAGTTAAATGGTTATGAAAGGATAAGGGAGTACATAGCTTCGGGTACGGAATTTAAAGATATTGATGAGATAATCGAAAGATACCGCAGTATATATGACAGTATAACTGCCGGCAGGAAATTTAAGAAGCTGCTCACCGTGGGACATGGGGATCTGTGCTTTTCCAATATTTTATATAATCATGACGCCAGGCTTCTTCGCCTTATTGACCCGAAGGGAGCTATGGAAGAAGATGAAATGTATATGAATCCTTATTATGATCTTGCCAAGCTGTCACACTCGATTTGCGGTTTATATGATTATTTTAACAGCGATCAGTATGAGATCGTGTTGGGCGATAACATGAAGCTGGAGCTTAAGATCGACTGCGACAACGACAGATATGTTGATATATTCAAAGAGTATCTTGACAAAAACGGATTCGACATAAGACTGATACGGCTGTATGAAGCGTCCCTGTTCCTGTCAATGCTTCCGCTGCACATGGACAGGGAGAAGAAAGTATTCGGCTTCATTCTTAATGCGTTAAATATTTTAGATGAATTGGAGAAAAAATGAATTACGATGGCCTGTGTTTCATCTTTGATATTGATGGAACATTATGTCCGATAAAAGGGACAGATGAAAAATATGAAGATATCATACCTTATAAGGAAATGGTAGACAAGATAAGAGAATATAAGGAGCAGGGCGCAAAGATCATCCTGTATACATCACGTAATATGAATACTTATAAGGGGAATATCGGATTGATCAATGCCAATACGGCCAAGGTCGTGCTCGAGTGGCTGGAGAAATGGGATATACCTTATGATGAGATAATATACGGCAAGCCCTGGCCGGGCCATAACGGGTTTTATGTTGATGACAGGACAGTGCGTCCTGATGAATTCTTAAGCAGATCTGTGGAAGAACTGAAGGAAATATGCCAAAGGAGCAGATGTGAATCCTGAAAGATTTAATACATTTAACATTAAGCGCGGTATAAGCTATTTAAAAAGAAACGGCGTAAAGAAAACCTGTTATAAGGCTATCGAGCGACTTAAAAGGGATAATGACGAAGCAGGATACAATGAGGCGGTAATGCTTTCACGTCCTACAGTCGGGGAGCTCGACAGGCAAAGGGCGCGCAGTTTCTTTCATAACTATAAGATAAGCATCCTTGTTCCGGCATATAATACAGAGCCGGAATATCTTAAGGAGATGATCGCTTCGGTCGTAAAACAGACCTATTCAAACTGGGAGCTGTGTATCGCTGACGGAAGCGATGATGATACCGTGAGTAATGCCGTTAAGGAAATCCGCGCTTCATCGGGCAAGGATACGGCATCTAAGATAAAATATCAGAGACTTAACGCTAACAGGGGGATATCAGGCAATTCAAACGGGGCGCTGGTTATGGCTACCGGAGATTATGTCGGAATGCTGGATCATGATGACCTGCTATCGCCCAATGCGTTATATGAAGTCATGGATGTGCTCGAATCGGGTATTGAGAGGAACGGGAATATATATGCCAGCAGATATAAGGCTGTATATTCCGATGAAGATAAGGTGAACGCGGGAGTCACCAGATACTTTGATTACCACAGGAAACCTGATTTTGATATTGATTTTTTAAGGAGCAACAATTATATATGTCACTTCTTCGTTGTTAAGACTTCCGTGGCGGTCAAGTCTGGCGGGTTCAGGAGTGAGTATAACGGCGCGCAGGATCATGACTTTATTTTCAGGTGCATTGAACAGCTGGAGCCGTCGGAGATATATCATATCCCCAAGGTGTTGTATCACTGGAGGTCACATATATCATCAACAGCCGAGAATCCTGACAGCAAGCTGTATGCGTATGATGCTGGTAAGAGAGCTGTGAGGGATCACTTAAAGCGCCTTAACATAAAAGCAGAGGTGACTGATACGCCGCATCTTGGTTATTACAGGGTAAAGTATGAAGCCGGCGGCCAGGGCATTAAGACGCTTAGTCCACAGCAGTGGGAGCAGTTGACAAAACAGGATCTTGAGAGTATTGAAGAAGATTTTATAATGGTACTTGCCCCGGAACTTAAGGCACTAAATGATAACTATCTTGAAGAGCTTGCCGGAGTTCTTGCGCGTGAGGAAGTGGGTGCTGTGGGCGGCAAGATTTATGACAGTAAGGGACGTATCGAGAGTGCCGGTTACTCATATGATGAAGACGGGAATCTCAATCCTGATTACAGGGGGATGAACGGTAATTTCTCCGGATATTTGCACAGAGCGTCCGTTCAGCATAAGACCGACGGACTCTCGAAGGACTGTATGATGATAAAGAAAGCGGCTATAGTGTTTGGTGAGAAGGCAACGATGTCTGATAAATATATCACTGTATATGATCCGTTTGCTGAATTCAGGAGAAAAAGGATAGTAATCCGGGACAGATAAAATGGCAAAGGTTTCTGTAGTCATACCAAATTACAATGGCGAGAAGTATTTAGAGGACTGTCTTACGGCTCTTAAAGAACAGTCCATGAATGATTTTGAGCTTATAATCGTTGATAACGGATCAAAAGATAAAAGCACAGGGATAGTCAGGGAGTGCTTCCCTGAAGCAAAGCTTATACGGCTTGACAAAAACTTTGGATTTTCTAGGGCTGTAAATGACGGAATACGTGCAGCCGAAGCGCCTTATATCATCCTGCTTAATAATGATACGAGGGTTGAAAAAGATTTTATAAGAGAGTTGTATGATACAATATGCGGGGATGATAGGATCTTTTCGGTAAGTGCAAGGATGCTCCAGATGAACGATCCTGCACTTATCGATTCGGCGGGAGATATGTACTGTTGTCTGGGCTGGGCTTATGCAAGAGGCAAAGATAAGCCTTCCGCAATGTATGATAAGCGGGCGGATATTTTTTCTGCCTGTGCCGGAGCAGCTATATATAGAAAATCAGTCTTTAATGTGATAGGATATTTTGATGAGATGCATTTTGCCTATCTCGAGGATGTGGACATAGGGTACAGGGCGAGGATCAACGGTTACCGCAACGTCTATGAACCCCGTGCAGTTGTGTATCATGCCGGGAGTGGGATGAGCGGATCGCGCTACAACGCTTTTAAGATAAGCCTCTCATCGCAGAATAATGTATATGTGCCGTACAAGAATATGCCTCTGCTGCAGCTTGTTATCAATATTCCGTTTCTGCTTGCGGGTTTTATTGTAAAAACAGTCTTCTTTATCCGAAAGGGAGAAGGCGGAACTTATTTAAGGGGACTTATGAAGGGTATTTCGATGTGCGCACGCGGACACAAATATCCTTACAGTAATAGAAATCTTGGAAACTATGTAAAGATACAGCTTGAATTGTGGAGAAACGCGGTACTGCGTTTTCTGCCTTAGACACGGCTTTTGTAAATGGAGAGTCCGGCAAGATATTGACGGGGACCGGGAATTATTATGATAAAAGACAATCAAAGGATATTCAACAGGATACATATCATACTTGATGCATTGATAATAGCGGGCAGTTACTGGTTTGCATGGTGGCTCAAGTTTAAGAGCGGACTGATCGATTATTCGATGAGTCTTCCTACCAGTTATTTCAGGAAGGTAATGTATTTTGTGGTGCCTTCTTATCTGCTGCTGTACTACTTTTTCAATCTCTATAACAGTAAACGTGCTTCGGGACGTAAAAGGGAGCTGCTGAACATTGTAAAAGCCAATACGGTTGGGAGCCTTGGACTTATCGTAGCAATGTATATGATGGGGCAGACGCATTTCTCCCGAGAGATGATATTCATTTTCTGGTGCGCGAACATATTTTTCGAAACATTGCTGCGCAATGTCATCAGATATCTGCTCCGCTTTTTCAGGAAGAGGGGATATAACCTTAAGTATGTGCTCCTGGTAGGATATTCAAAGTCAGCAGAATCCTATATTGACAGAATAAGGCTGAATCCGCAGTGGGGTTATGTTGTCCGCGGTATCCTTGATGATAATGTGGAGCGCGGAACAATGTATAAGGGCGTCAAGGTTATGGGAGCCATAGATAACCTGGAAATGATACTCGAAGAGAACAAGCTTGACGAGATCGCCATTACCCTGAGCCTGAAAGAATACGGCCGTCTGGAAGAGATCGTCAGTATGTGTGAAAAATCAGGCGTCCATACGAAGTTTATCCCGGATTATACGGGTATAATCCCGAACAAGCCCTATACAGAAGACCTTCAGGGACTTCCTGTTATAAATATAAGACATGTGCCATTGACGAATACGGTAAATTCAGTCATTAAGCGGATAGTTGATATTATCGGTTCGTTTTTCGGGATAATAATCGCTTCTCCTGTACTTCTGTTCTGTGCTATAGTGATCAGGCTTACAAGTGAGGGACCTGTGATCTTTGTTCAGGACAGGGTCGGTCTTCACAATAAACCGTTCAGGATGTATAAGTTCAGGACCATGAAGGCACAGGAGGATAAGGACGAGAGAGATGAGGACAACGGTTGGACGATAAAGGACGATCCCAGGGTTACCGGTATTGGCAGATTCTTAAGGAGGACCAGTCTTGATGAGCTTCCACAGCTGTTCAATGTCCTCATGGGTAAGATGAGCCTTGTCGGTCCCCGTCCCGAGAGGCCGATGTTCGTTGAGCAGTTCAGAGAGACGGTACCAAGGTATATGATCAAGCACCAGGTCCGTCCTGGAATGACCGGATGGGCTCAGATAAACGGCTTGAGAGGTGATACTTCGATCGAGAAGAGGATAGAGTATGACTTGTACTATATAGAGAACTGGACAATGGGCTTTGATATTAAGATACTGTTCCTGACGATATTCAGGGGATTTGTTAACGAAAATGCATATTAAATTTCATGAGGTAGAAATACTTATTACCAAATAAGAAAATGGCTACAGATATAATTATTCCCGTATACAAGCCGGATGAGCGGTTTAAGCGTTTGCTTGAAGGACTTGCGCGGCAGACGGTAAGACCTGATAATATAATAATAATGTATACCCGGAAAGATGAGGACGACCATCTTGAACCGGAACTTATAGAACTTGCTATGACAGCAGGCAATACAAAGGTATATGAGCTGAATAAGAGTGACTTTGATCATGGGAGAACAAGGGCCGAAGCAGTTGAACATTCAAAAGCGGATGCTTTCATCATGATGACTATGGATGCTATTCCCTATGATGAATTTCTCGTTGAGAACCTGATCAAACACCTGTTGAATCCAAAGACAGGTGCTGCATATGCAAGACAGATGCCTGATAAGGATTCAAGCCTTGCCGAGAGGTTCACAAGGAACTTTAATTACCCGGAAGAATCCATGCGTAAAGGGAAGGATGATATTGACAGGCTGGGGGTCAAGACATTCTTCTTTTCCAATGTATGTGCGGCGTACAAAAGGGATGTGTATGAGAAGCTGGGAGGATTCATTAAGCGGACTATCTTTAATGAAGACATGATATATGCTCACAATCTTGTGATGAGTGGATATGAGATATGCTATGAGGCGGACGCCAGGGTGATACATACGCATGAATACTCAGCCATGCAGCAGTTTCACAGGAATTTTGATCTGGCCGTGTCACAGGCCATGCATCCGGAGGTATTTGGCGACGTTTCATCTGAGTCTGAGGGAGTAAGATACATTAAGAAAGCAGCTGAGTATTTCAGGAGTGAAGGCAGGGGATATTTGATAATCCCGTTTATATGGAACTGCTGCTTTAAATATCTTGGATATATTCTGGGAAAGAATTATAAGAAACTTCCCGGATGGATGATTCGGAGATTTGCAATGAATAAAGATTTTTTCACTGTTCCTGAATGAAATAAGGATTTTCGGGAACTGATACACTATAAACAGACCGGAAATAAAGCTTACAAGGAGATCAATATGCCGGATCAGAATAACAACAATAATAACAATAATAATGATAGTGATTACGAAGTATACTGCCAGATGTGCAGACGCAGCAAGAGTCAGGTGAAGGATATGTTCAAGCTGTTAGATGGCATGTATATCTGTTCAGACTGTATGCATAAGACTATGGATACTATGGGACAGTTCGGTTTTTCACCGGTAAATCCGTTCGGTATGGGGGGCAATACAGGCGGGAACACAGGCAGTATTAACAGTGGAATACCTTTGGGAAGCATATTTGGAGATCTTAATAAGAACTCTGCCGAGGCTGCCGCGGAAGCTGCCGAAGAGAGTAATCCCACAGATGGCGATAAGGGTGACGGGGATGAAGAAAAGAAAGATGATTCCGGAACAACGCAGGAGCCGGGTAATCCGTTCCAGGGATTTCCGGGCATAAGCTTTCTTAATATGTCCGATATACCGGGCTTATTCGGTCAGAAGACCAAGGTAAAGAAGAAGGGTAAGCGTACCACTCCGGTAATTGATCTGAGCAAGATACCACAGCCGCACAAGATCAAGGAAATGCTTGATGAATATGTTATAGGTCAGGAAAAGGCCAAGAAGATAATAAGTGTCGCTGTGTATAACCATTATAAGAGGGTGGCTTCCGAAGAACAGAGAGAGGACAAGTACGGCGAACAGTTTAAAAGTGTTGATATAGAAAAGTCAAACATACTGCTTATCGGACCTACAGGCTGCGGTAAGACTTATCTGGTAAAGACCCTTGCGAAGCTTCTGGATGTGCCGCTTGCGATAGCGGATGCAACATCGCTTACCGAAGCGGGATATATAGGCGATGATATAGAGAGTGTTGTGAGCAAGCTCCTGACAGCTGCTGACAATGACATAGAGAAGGCGGAGACAGGTATAATCTTTATCGACGAGATCGACAAGATAGCCAAGAAGAAGGATACGCATTCAAGGGATGTTTCGGGAGAGTCGGTTCAGCAGGGAATGCTCAAGCTTTTGGAAGGCAGTGAGATTGAGGTTCCCGTCGGTTCCAATTCAAAGAATGCGATGGTACCGCTTACTACGATAAATACCAAGAATATCCTGTTCATTTGCGGCGGCGCTTTTCCTGATCTTGATGAGATAATAAAGCAGAGATTGAGAAAGCAGACTTCGATAGGTTTTAATGCGGAACTTAAGGATGCGCTTGATAAGAGAAAGGATATACTTAAGGATGTTACGGTAGAGGATATAAAGAAGTTCGGTATGATACCGGAATTTGTCGGACGTCTTCCGATCATCGCAACTCTGGAAGGACTCACCGAAGATATGCTTGTGGATGTGCTTAAGGAGCCCAAGAATGCGATAATAAAACAGTATCAGAAACTGCTTGCGATGGATGAGGTAGAGCTTGATTTTGACGATGAGGCTCTTCATGAGATCGCGAAGAAGGCGCTTGAAAAGGATACGGGTGCCAGGGCGCTTCGTTCGATAATCGAAGAACTGATGCTTGATATCATGTACGAAATACCCAAGGATGACAACATCGGAAGGGTTACGATAACGAAAGATTATATCCTGGGTACAGGAGGTCCGATAATAGATTTAAGAGGCGGCGGGATGAGCTTCCCCGAACGTGAAAGACTTAATATGGTAGCGGCGGAGGGATAGTCTATGCTGTTTTCAACAGCCGCATTTGCGGTGTTTATGACCGTGGTATTCCTGGTATACTGGCTGATGCCCCATAAATACAGATGGATCATCATCCTTGCGGCGAATGCCTGGTTTTATATAAGCTATGATGTTAAATATCTAGCGGTCATAATCGTGACCATGCTTGCTTCTTATATATGTGCGATACTTATGGAGAAGCAGGATGTCTCCGGAAAGAAAAAGACGATAATGATAACAGGGGTAGTGGTGACATTATCCCTGTTGCTTGTGTTTAAATATCTGAATTTTGCCTTATATACAGTTGCCAAGGTCTTAAGCAAGCTAAGCATTCCAATGCAGGAAACAACACTTAAGCTCATAATGCCGGTGGGTATATCCTTTTATACGTTTATGGCGATCGGATATATCGTTGATGTATATAAAGGCAAAACGTCAGCCGTAAGACATTTCGGTAAATATGCGATCTTTGTTTCATTCTTTCCCAATATTTCGTCAGGCCCCATAGAAAGGGCATCTCATTTCATCCCTCAGATAGACAGGGAAAAATCATTTGATTATGATTCCGTGGTGTACGGCGCGAGGTTGCTTTTGCTAGGGCTTATAAAAAAGATAGTGATCGCGGATATGATGACTAAATATGTAGACAAGGTATTTAATAAGGTACCCGAGCATTATGGTATCTGCTTTGCGTGGGCGACCTTGCTGTATACTTTCCAGATCTACTGTGATTTTTCAGGATACTCTGATATGGCGGTCGGTGTTGCAAGGATGCTGGGCTTTGACCTTATAGTGAACTTCAAACAGCCGTACCTTTCATCGAGCATCAAGGAGTTCTGGAGTCGCTGGCATATATCGTTGTCGACCTGGTTCAGGGATTATGTATATATACCGCTTGGCGGTAACCGCTGTTCAAGAACCAGGCGCGACATGAACCTGCTCATAACCTTCCTGTGCAGCGGACTGTGGCATGGGGCGAGCTGGACTTTCGTGCTTTGGGGCGGTATACACGGAATGTGCCAGATAATTGAGAACAGGATAAAAGAAGCGCTCGGATTCACCAAAGAGAAGGAGAAGGAGCTTAAAAAGGGCGTGAAGTTTCTGCTTACCATACTTACTTTCTGTATAGTAAGTTACGCCTGGATGTTCTTCCGTGCGAATTCGATATCCGAGGCGTTATATATAGTAAAGAGCATGTTCACTGACTTTTCAATAAGCGGCGCGATGGAGCAGATGACGATGAGCTGGAAATCAGTCATAAAGACCACTATTGCGATAGTGCTGCTTATCATTTATGACAATTTCAGTGAACGCAAGGATCTGCTCCTTGAAATGAACAGGCTTAAGGCACCGGTGAGATGGGCAGTGTATATTGTGTCGGCGATAGTTGTTATCGCGCTTAAGGTTAATAATCAATATGCGCAGGAGTTCATATACTTTAAGTTTTAATGTGGATTATATAAGATGAAAGACCTGAGAAAATTCATAATCAAATTTGCCGTATTCTCGATAATTGTACTTTCCTTTTTTATTGTCATCAACGTGGTGATCGACCCGTACAATATCTTCCACTACGAATACCCGAGAAACAATGGCATTGAGGCTAACAAGAACTTCATAAAGACCAGATATCTCATCAATCATAAGGATGAATTCGATTCGCTGCTGTTTGGGTCATCCAGGGCAGGATTTACCGATGTGGAGGCGCTGCCTGACGGAAAGTACTATAACCTGTGTTCATCCGAGGCTGTTCCCGCTGAGCATGTGCGACTGCTTAAGATACTTATAAGACACGGCTTTGTACCGAAAAATGTTACTGTCATGATGGATGATATTTCATGTTTTGTGGATCCGGCGATACACGATCAGATGCTGTACAGGCTCCCGTATCCCGATGACACTGTAAGCTCCTGGTTTGATTTTTACGTTAAATACTGTGATATTCTGACCACCTGGGAAGCATGGCGGGAAGTTAAGGATTATGAACCTACGGATGATGATTATACTGCCCGTTTCAGACGCAGCGGTTCGGAACGTCTGAATGCACCGAGCAGCTTCCATGATGAGGATGAGGTCGGTTACTGGGCGGATTACTATGAGCTTCGGATCGATGAAGTGATGGCGGATATAAAGGAACTTAAGCAGATCTGTGAGGATAATAACATTACCCTGCGTATCGTGACCAATCCGCTTTATTATAAGACTTATCAAAGAGACATTGAGAACGGATATATTGATTTTCTGTATGCATTGGCAGGAGAAGTGGATTACTGGAATTTCAGTTCGTTTTCGGAAATAACAATGAATGAGCAAAATTATTATGAGACCAGTCATTTTGTTCCGGCGGTTTCTTATAAGATGATGGATGTGGTTTATTATGACAAGGTAGATCAGGTGTTATGGGATCAGGGATTCGGCGTTAAGGTTTCCAGGGAAAACAGAGATGAATTCATCTATTTCCTGAAATTCCAGGCGGAAGAAAGAGGAGTAGTGTTGCCCGGGGAATGACAGGAACAGAGTTGTTTTGAATATAGCAGTGAAAAAACCGGATATAAAATAATGAAAACAGATCGGATAAAAAAAATATCTCTGTGTTGCCTTCTGGGTGTATTTGCGGAAGTATTCACAAGTTGTACACTTAGTTTTATACTGACTGCAATACCGGGTGCCGCCACACAGTATGTAAGTGAGATGTCATCACTGTTTGAGGATAATTTAGTGCTGATCCTGCGTGTGGCGCTTTTAATGCCGATAGTAGAGGAGTTGATCTTCCGTCTGTTTTTATTTGGAGCACTTAAGAGGATCATGCCTGTTATCGCCGCCAATCTCATTCAGGCCATGATGTTTGGGATATATCACGGGAAGCTTGTTCAGGGGATATATGCATTTCTGCTCGGGCTGTTTCTGGGTCTTCTTAAGGATAAGACCCGGACGATATTTGCAACAATTGGATTTCACTGTTTATTTAATATTACAGGTTTGCTTCTTGAAGAATATATGCCTGTTGATATACCGGTTGCGATCCGGACCGGAATCATGCTTGCAGCATTGGCCATATGTGTTTTCCTGTATTTTGGGATGGTTTCAGACAGAGTTAAGGCACAGACATCCTGATCGATGAATTAACCATGAATTAACCGTATGCTGACGTTGCGTTGACCTTAATATAAGGAATATGGTATATTATATATTAGTTTTGGGCAGTAATATACAAAAGATAATGAAACAAAGAACAGTCTTAAGGAGATGATGTTATGAAATGCAGTCTTTGCGGAGCTGATAATATTGATAATGGCAAGTTCTGTACGTCATGCGGAGCAGCGCTTACGAAACCGGAAGATATTAAGCCTGAGATCAGTCTGGATCAGGCGGCATCAGATATTCTTAACGGGGGATCAGAATCTGAAGATGCGATCGAGGGAAGCCTTAATGATAGTGTGAACGATGTTGAAGAGGCGGTGACACAGGCTGCTTCTGACATGGAGGACGCTGTTGATAATGCGTTTGAGGAGATGAAGGGCGATACACAGGCATCAGAAGAAAGTGATGATACAGGCAGCTATTCTTCCTCGGATATCTATGATGAGAATCAGGGCGGTAAGCCCGGTTTTGCCATAGCTTCCCTTGTATGCGGATGTCTGTCGATAATATGCTGCTGCTTAACATGCTGTGCATTTCCGTTGCCTGTAGCAGCAATAGTACTTGGTGTAATTGCCATAGTCAAGGATCTGGACGGGCGTGGTCTCGCCATTGCCGGAATAGCGACGGGAGGCGTAGGTCTTATACTCCAGCTGATATTCACGATCGCTGCGGCTTCTGAAGGAGAATTGTCTGAAATATTTGGAACGATAGGTATATGAAGGGCTTCTATAACAGAACGTTTTATGATATAGGTAAATGGCTGTTGGCTGCGGTACTTGCCGCAGCCATCATTATATGGATATTTGGAGATTCATGGCTTCCTTGGATACCGGACTGTGCCTTTGAAAAAGTCACCGGACTGTACTGTCCGGGCTGTGGTGGTACACGTGCCGTGATAGCATTGTTTCAGGGACATTTTATAAAGAGCTTTATATATCACCCTGCCGTTTTATATACCTTTATCGTGTATTGCATATTCATGACAAGAATGTTTCTGCTTAAACATTTTGGCATAGGCAAAGAGAAGGATGGAAGGATCCTTGTTTTTGTATATATCGGGATAGGTATTGTGCTTGTACAGTGGATAGTTAAGCTCATACTGCTCATAGGTTACGGGATACATGTGATATAGAAGACTGTCAGCCTGTATATCTTCCGGAAGCCCCGCAGGGCAGGATGAGGCCGGATGCTGTTACGGGAATGCCGATCTCGTCTGCTGTAACATGCCCTCCGAAACGGTTTACTATGGCAGAGTTTATCATATAAGAAAGAACTGCGGGTTGAAGTCCCGTGGTATATGAATTTACAAGAACAAATAAAGGATGTTCATTGAGTATCTGCGTACATAAAGTAATAAACGGAAAGATGGATTCTTCTATCTTCCATATTTCGCCTTTGGGTCCCCTTCCGTATGAAGGAGGATCCATTATTATAGCATCATATTTATTCCCACGTCTTATCTCGCGCTCCACAAACTTGACGCAGTCATCAACCAGCCATCGGACCGGTGCCTCTGAGAGTCCCGAAGCAGCAGCATTCTCCTTAGCCCATGTCACCATGCCCTTTGAGGCATCAACATGTGTTACCTGAGCGCCTGCGGCCGCTGCAGCAAGCGTCGCGCCGCCTGTATATGCGAAGAGATTAAGTACTTTAACCGGTCTTTCCGCCTCCCTTATAAGAGTGGAAAACCAGTCCCAGTTAACAGCCTGCTCTGGAAACAGACCGGTATGTTTAAACGAAAACGGTTTGAGATTGAAAGTCAGCTTATCATAGCTTATCGACCACTGTTCCGGCAGGTCGAAAAACTCCCATTCGCCGCCGCCTCTGCTGCTCCTGTGGTAATGTGCATTTATATGCTTCCAGCGTTTGTCAGTACGCTCTGTATTCCATATGACCTGCGGGTCGGGACGCACAAGAAGATAGTCGCCCCATCTTTCGAGCTTCTCGCCGTTACTTGTATCTATTACTTCATAATCTGTCCAGTTATCTGCGATCCACATATACGCTCCAAAAATTTATTTTGCGCTGAACATGAACAACGAAAACATGATAGCAAATAAATAAAGATATGGCAAACTTAGGATTTGACGTATCGTATTTATCTATATTATACTTATCGAGTTAGTAACGCAAAGCATTACTGAACAAATACTTGCAAAGTGGGAGGAATGTTGATATGAATAACGCTTCATTAGGTTTCGTGCTTGTTGCGTTCTTCGCATACCTGCTTGTGATGATCATCATAGGCGCGATGTGCATGAAGCAGAACAATAACACGGAAGATTATTTTTTGGGAGGCCGTAATCTTAACGGTTTTGTGGCAGCTTTATCGGCGCAGGCTTCCGATATGAGCGGTTGGCTGCTTATGGGTCTGCCCGGTTCGATATACCTTATGGGAACGGGCCAGGCATGGATAGGTATCGGATTGTTCATAGGAACGGTACTTAACTGGCTGGTGATCGCGGGACGTCTGAGAAAGTATACTATACGCGCGAACAATTCACTGACGCTTCCGGAATTTTTCCAGAACAGATTTCATGATGACAAGCAGGCTCTGCTTGGAGCTTCATCAATCGTTATCGTAATATTTTTCCTTGTATATACCGCATCGGCGCTTGCTTCCGGCGGTAAGCTGTTTAATTCGATATTCGGTATAGATTACCATACGGCGCTTGTAATAGGCGCGCTTGTAATACTTGTTTATACGTTCATGGGTGGTTTCCTTGCAGTGTGTACGACTGACTTTATACAGGGTACGCTGATGCTGATAGCACTTCTTGCTATCCCGATCATCGCATATTGTATGATAGGCGGAGGCAATCTGTCATCGGTTCTTTCAGGAACAGGTATTGATCCTGTATCTTTCACGAATCTTATGCAGGAAAATGGTGCTCCGATCAAGGCGGTATCCATTATCTCATCGCTTGCGTGGGGACTTGGTTACTTTGGGATGCCTCATATCCTTGTGCGTTTTATGGCGATAAAGGATGAGAAGGAACTTAAGAAGAGTAAGGTGGTTGGTATTGTCTGGGTATTTTTATCACTGCTGTTTGCATGTATCATCGGTGTTGTCGGAAGGGCTTATCTGGCTCCGACAATCCTTGGAACAGAGGGACAGGTTTCATCCGAGAGTGTATTTATAGAGATGATAAAGAAGATGTTCATTTCTGACTTCAGGGTTCCGTTCATTGCAGGTATCTTCTTATGTGCTATCCTTGCTGCCATAATGTCAACAGCTGATTCACAGCTCCTTGTTACAGCTTCGGCAGTTGCAGAGGATCTGTATAAGGGAATATTTAAGAAGGATGCGGACGAATTGAGCGTGTTCAAGCTCTCAAGGATCACGGTCGTAGTTGTGGCATTGCTCGCTATCGTTATCGCATGGAATCCTGACAGTTCTGTAATGGCACTTGTATCAGATGCATGGGCAGGATTCGGAGCAGCTTTCGGACCGCTTGTACTTATGTCGCTGTTTTGGAAGCGTACGAACTTAAGCGGTGCGCTTGCAGGAATAATATCCGGTGCGGCAGTGGTTATCCTTTGGGATTATATCCCGATCGTATCAGGAGCCACGCTTTCATCGGCAACAGGCCTGTATTCACTGCTCCCGGGCTTTGTGATCTCTCTTGTGCTTATCATCGTAGTCAGTCTTGCAACACATGAACCGAGCGAGGAGATAATCAAAGAGTTCGAAGAGGTAGCGGGTTCCAAATAAGAATATTAACGATCAAGCGACTTTCACAGACTGTTTATGAATCTGTCAAAGGCTGCGAAACCTTCGCCGGTCCGTTTATATACACCGGCATCTTCAAGAACATGAGAAAATACAAGGGCAATTTCGTCACGGACTATCCCGTCGATATTGTCCTTGTTTATTTCAGGATATTTCTTCATCCATTCATCCGCCCACTCAGCGTGTGCCACGGTCTCAGGTATGGATGCCATGTCCCTGCCTGTCAGTATCGCATCCTTAAGTACAGCCATTTCGGTCTTGAGCCTTGCAGGCAGGATCGCAAGTCCCATTACTTCGATAAGACCGATATTTTCTTTTTTTATATGATGATATTCCTGATGGGGATGGTATACACCCAACGGATATTCTTCTGTGGTGATATTATTGCGGAGTACAAGATCAAGTTCATACAGATCATCTCTCATGCGTGCGATCGGAGTGATGGTGTTATGCTTTTCCCTGCCTTCCTTATTGTCTGTATATGCATATATAAATGCGTCCTCGTCAGTATACTCGCGCCAAGCAGACAGTATATGATCCGCGGCATCGACAATGCCGTTCATATCCTTACCCTGAAGGCGTATCGTGGACATGGGCCACTTGATGCGTCCTGCATGAACGTCGGGGTATCCGGGCATTGAGAATTCCTTCTCATAAGGCGCACGTGCCATGGGGAATTCATAATTACCGCCCTGGAAGTGATCGTGACTTAAGATGGAGCCGCCGACTATAGGGAGGTCCGCATTGGATCCAATGCTGTAATGAGGGAACAGCCTTATGAAGTCAAGCAGCTTAATAAACCCGTCCTTGTCTATCTTCATCGGGATATGTTTTTCATTGAATATGATGCAGTGTTCGTTGTAATAAACGTAAGGCGAGTACTGGAGGTAATACTGTTCATTGTTGAGCATTATGGGAATGATGCGGTGATTCTGTCTTGCGGGATGCCCCATATGTCCTGCGTAACCTTCGTTCTCACGACATAAGAGGCATGCGGGGTAGCCTGAACGTTTTGCGGCCCCGGCCCTGGCAATATCTCTTGGATCCTTTTCGGGCTTGGAAAGATTGATGGTAATATCTATGGGACCAAATTCGGTATCCGAGGACCATTTCTCATCCTTTACTATCCTGTCTGTACGTATGTAGTTGGTCGCACGTGAAAAATCATAATACCAGTCGGTGGCAGCTTTGGGCGAGTTCTCATAAGCAACTGAGAACTTGGCGCGTACCACAAGCGGAGGTAGTGTTAAAAGACCCATGATCTTTGTATCAAACAGGTCTCGGTTTGCTGTCGTATCCTCGATCATGTTCTTTGATACGGCATAGTCAAGCATATCATTAAGGATAAGATACAGAGGTTTTGGTTCAGAGTCATATGCTGATGTATCTTCCGTATATTCCTCTATGTTAAAAAGTTCAAGCAGTCTGTTGATCGTATATATTTCATCAGCCGGCTCAACCAGTCCGTTATTCATGCCGTAAGTAACGAGTTCTTTTATTGATCTGCATATATTCATGGGAATACTCCTTTGTATGTGCTGATTTTACGATATACCTGCTTCTTAAGTATAACACAGACAGAAAACATTTTGAATCGGAGACAATTGAAAACGGCTGGTTTTATTATCCCTTTTTATGATAAATTATGTTATAATAACATGAATAAGATTATGCATATCAGGGAGAGTGATCATGAGGAAGGAACCTGCCAGATCAGTATTCATTGTTTTTATTATATTGAATATTATAGCTTCGGTCATAGTGGCGACGGTATCGCGCATCGGAGGAATGATGACTATTGGTGCAAATCAGATACCAATGACTGCATTTACCGGTGTTTTCTCGTCTCTGGCCAATATGTGTCTTATCATTCTGGTGGTTCTTTTCAAAAAGAAGGGACTTATTGCTTCGCTTATTCTGATAGTTACTCAGTTGCCCTTACTGTTTATTAATATTTTCAGGGGACATAACAGCTTCAGTATACCCGGTATATTTTCAACGCTTCTGATCATCGTTTCTATAGTTATAATTTATACGAACAGAGTCAGGATTGACAGATATCAGGCAAAGGTACGTGAACAGGCTGTTACGGACAGACTGACGGGATTGCCGAACAGGTTTGCCTGCTCAGAACTCGTGGAGGATCTTGTTGGGAATAATGAAAAGTTTGCCATTGTATCAGTGGATATCAATAATTTTAAAAGCATAAATGATACCATGGGACATAACACGGGAAATGAAGTATTGAGGAGGATCGCATCACGCTGGAAGAATGCGGCAGACTCAGAACTTTCCGGAACACAGGATTTTGTGGCGCGTCTCGGAGGTGATGAGTTTGCGCTGATCATAAAGGGATATACTATGGAAGTGGATATCGTAAAGACGATCCGGTATTACGAGTCTGTTCTTGAGAATAAGCTGACCATAGATGATTATGACTACTTTATGACAGCAAGTTTTGGATATTCCGAATTCCCGACAGATTCCCAAAATGGTGAAACTCTGTTCTCTTATGCCGATGCTGCCATGTATGAGGTCAAGAAAAATAACATCGGCAGCCATATCCTTCGTTTTGTGCCGTCGCTTTTAAGATCAGAGCATACCCTTGAGCTGGAACGGGAGATAAGGACCGCTCTTGAGAATGATACGATATATTTCAATCTGCAGCCGCAGTTTGATACTGCACATAATCTGAGAGGATTTGAGGCGCTTGCCCGTATGAAAGATTCAAACGGTAATAATGTAAGTCCCGGAGAGTTCATTCCTGCAGCCGAGAAGGCGGGGCTGATAGACAAGGTTGACAGCAGGGTATACAGAAAAGCCGCTGAATTCTTTGGTGAGATCTTAAGAAAGACAGGGGCAGATATCACACTCAGTATCAATGCTTCGGTAAGGCATCTTATAAAGAATGATTTTCTCGATGAATTAAGGGATCTTCTCGATACTTACAATATTCCCGCACGCTGCCTTGAAGTGGAGATCACGGAATCGGTTATGCTTGATTCTGCAGATAAGGCGTTAAAGTGTTTATACGGACTCAAGGATATGGGGATAAAGATCGCGATAGATGATTTCGGAACAGGATATTCTTCACTTAGTTATCTTAACAAGGTGCCGGCCGACCTGTTGAAAATTGACAAGTCATTCATAGATGAGATGAATTTAAGTGAGTCATCGGAGCAGTATGTAGCGGCAATAATCGCGATCGGGCATATCATGAATTTTAAGGTTATTTCAGAAGGAGTTGAAACCAAAAAGCAGCTTGAGACGCTCACCACCATAGACTGCGATTATATCCAGGGATTTTTCTGGGGACATCCGATGCCGGCAGAGGAGGCTTACGATCTGGTCAGGCAGTCTAAAATAACGAAAAATAAATAATAGAAAAAGAAAGGGCAAATGATCATGAAAATCTTGGTAACGGGCGGAGCGGGATATATAGGAAGCCATACGTGCGTGGAACTTCTTGATGCAGGCTATGATGTTGTTATAGTTGATAATCTGGACAATTCAAACCGCAAGGCGGTGGATCGTATTGAACAGATAACCGGCAGGGAAGTGACTTTTTATGAGAAGGACATGAGGGATTCGGAGGCGATGCAGGAAATCTTTTCGCTTGAGAAGCCCGGGTGCGTGATACATTTTGCGGGACTCAAGGCAGTCGGCGAATCTGTAAAGAAGCCTCTTGAGTATTATGAGAATAATATAGGGGGGACCATTACTCTTCTGGATGCGATGAGGAAGAACGGATGCAAGAACATCATTTTTTCATCATCGGCTACCGTGTATGGGGATCCGGCATTTATTCCTATTACAGAGGAGTGTCCCAAAGGGAAGATAACCAATCCCTATGGCCGTACCAAGAGCATGCTCGAGGAGATACTTATGGACCTTAACGTAGCAGATCCTGAGTGGAATGTGATCCTGTTGAGGTATTTCAATCCTATCGGTGCCCATAAGAGCGGGCTTATCGGAGAAGATCCCAAGGGTATACCGAACAATCTGCTTCCTTATGTGGCCCAGGTGGCGATAGGCAAGCTTCCGTGTCTAGGCGTGTTCGGAAATGATTATGATACGCCCGACGGAACGGGAGTCAGGGATTATATCCATGTGGTAGACCTGGCGGTCGGTCATGTTAAGGCAATAGATAAGATCAGGGAAAATCCGGGTGTGAAGATATATAACCTCGGGACAGGAAACGGATACAGCGTTCTGGATATCGTGAAAGCATATTCAAAAGCATGCGGACATGATGTACCATATGAGATCAAGCCAAGGCGTGCCGGTGATATAGCAACCTGCTATGCTGATGCATCACTTGCAAAGAAGGAACTGGGTTGGGAAGCTCAGTACGGCATTGATGAGATGTGTGCCGATTCATGGAGATGGCAGAGCATGAACCCTGACGGGTACAATGATTGAGAATGTCTGCAGGATACTTAAGACGGATCGGGAATATAAATAATGAAGATATATTCTTTGGAGGTAATCGATGAAAACAGATGTGATTTCTGTAAACAGCAGCGGAGCGGGTATGGAAGAGGCGCTTGCGCTTGCCGAGAAGACGGCACAGGATCTGCCGGGTAAGGCAGGTATGAGATTAAGGCTGCTTGCAGAAGAGATGATGTGTCTGGTAAGAGAGATAGCAGGCGGAATGGAAGCTGACTTCTGGATAGAGACAGGCGACGATAAGGCTCATCTGCACTTAAAGACTGATACCCTTATGTATGTTGAGAAGAGAAAGGAATTCCTTGCGGTTTCATCCACCGGTGAAAACGCACTGGCCAAAGGAATGCTGGGAAAGATAAGGAATGTCTTTGAGACCGCGTTGCTCCCCAAGGATGAACGTGCGGCGATGGAAACAAGGATGGGGCTCGTGGGAATGGGCGACCCGGGATCATTATCGTCATTGTCAACAGGTTCGCAGGATTCATGGAGCATGAATGCATATGCTCAGAATGTACAGGAGGGAGCGGATGATTATTCAAAAGAGGCCAGAGAGGAACTGGAGCGCTCGATAATCGCCAACCTGGCTGATGAGGTAAGCATAGCCATCCGCGGCAATCATGTTGAAATGATAGTGGAGAAGGCGCTTAATGCCTGACCTTGAGAGATCAGGAGTATAAGAATAAATAACTTAGTTTTTTAAAAATCCCCTTGCAATGGGGGATTTTTTGATGTATACTAGCGTTTGCTGTGACATTGATAGCTATGAAGCGTGAGGTTGATGCCCGCCGTGGCATGTTTTCCGTGGAGCGAATGTCAAGTTAGGAAACTGGCGACAAGTCACTGTACGAAATCATTAGTCTGCATAAGCAGAAACGACGTGTGAAAGTTTTGGAGCGTAATTCTTCAGGACACACACGGGAGAGTGTACAGTCACCGCTTGTCGTACTTATCTATAAAAGTGCGAAAAGGAGGCGACTTTTTTTATGGCAACTCAGGTAATGAGAATCACACTTAAGGCTTATGATCATCAGCTGGTTGATGCTTCAGCCAAGAAGATCATTGAGACTGTAAGGAAGAACGGATCAGAGGTCTCAGGGCCCGTACCCCTTCCTACCAAGAAGGAAGTAGTAACGATCCTTCGTGCTGTTCATAAGTATAAGGACAGCAGGGAACAGTTTGAGCAGAGAACCCATAAGAGGCTCATAGATATCATTACACCGACCCAGAAGACGGTGGATTCGCTGTCAAGGCTTGAAATGCCGGCCGGTGTGTATATAGATATCAAGATGAAGAACAAATAACTCCTACTAGAAAGAACACCAAAAGGTGGTCCTCTGTAGGCAAAAGGAGGAAGAAATGAAGAAAGCGATTTTAGCAACAAAGGTCGGAATGACACAGATCTTCAATGAAGACGGAGTGCTCGTTCCTGTAACCGTACTTTCAGCAGGTCCCTGTGTCGTAACACAGATAAAAACCGATGAGAATGACGGCTACAATGCAGTCCAGGTTGGTTTCATGGACAAAAAGGACAGGATAATCAATAAGGATAAGTCAGGTAAGAAGGAAATAATTCACAGACACGGCGTTAACAAGCCGGAACAGGGACACTTCAAGAAAGCCGGCGTATCAAGCAAGAGATTTGTTAGAGAATTCAGATTTGAGAATGCATCGGAGTATTCGATCGCTCAGGAGATCAAGGCTGATATCTTTGAAGTTGGTGACAAGGTTGATGTGACCGCTATATCAAAGGGTAAGGGATTCCAGGGTACGATCAAGAGGCTCGGCCAGCACAGAGGTCCCATGGCTCACGGTTCCAAGTTCCATCGTCATCAGGGTAGTAACGGTGCATGTTCAAGTCCCAGCCGTGTTTATAAAGGAAAGGGAATGCCCGGCCAGATGGGTAACAAGAGGGTAACGGTGCAGAACCTTGAAGTAGTAAGGGTAGATGCAGAGAACAATGTATTGCTTTTAAAGGGTGCTGTTCCGGGACCTAAGAAGGCACTTATCACAATAAAGGAATCTGTAAAGGCTTTGGCTTAGTCTTTATAAGGAAGGAGGAGCACACAGATGGCTAACGTATCTGTTTACAATATGAAAGGCGAAGAAGTCGGCAAGATGGACTTAAACGATGCGGTATTCGGCGTTGAAGTCAACGAACATCTGGTACATATGGCAGTAGTACAGCATCTTGCAGCTAAGCGCCAGGGAACCCAGAAGGCTAAGACGAGGTCGGAGGTATCCGGCGGCGGAAGGAAGCCCTGGAGACAGAAGGGAACCGGTCATGCAAGACAGGGTTCGACAAGAGCACCCCAGTGGAAGGGCGGCGGAATGGTATTCGCACCCGTACCGAGGGATTACACATTTAAGTTAAATAAGAAAGAGAAGAGGCTGGCACTTAAGTCAGCGCTCACATCAAGGGTACAGGATGAGAAGTTCATCGTACTCGATGAGCTTAAGCTTGATGAGATCAAGACGAAGAAGTTCAAGGAAGTGCTTGACAACTTAAAGGTTGCAAAGGCAATGGTGATAACCGCTGATGATGACAAGAACGTAGTTCTTTCAGCAAGGAATATCCCCACCGTGATCACTTCCGCAGCAAACAACATAAATACATACGATATAATGAAGTATAATACGGTGATCGCTACCAAGGATGCCGTAGCAAAGATCGAGGAGGTGTATGCATAATGGCTGATATCAAGTATTATGACGTGATCCTTAAGCCGGTCATAACCGAAAAGAGCATGGCAGGTATGGCGGATAAGAAGTATACATTCTATGTACACACCGACGCAAACAAGTCACAGATCAAGGAAGCTGTGGAGAAGATGTTTGACGGAGCCAAGGTAAAGAGCATCAGCACTATGAACCTTGACGGAAAGAACAGGAGACGCGGAGTCGTAACTGGCAAGACAGCAAAGAGAAAGAAAGCTGTTGTGCAGCTTACGGAGGACAGCAAGGAGATAGAGATCTTCTCCGGCCTGTAAAATAGAAACAAATATAGGTTAACAACCTGATAATTTAGTAAAGGAGAAAGACAATGGGAATCAAAACATATAACCCATATACACCTTCGAGAAGGCAGATGAGCGGGTCCGATTTTTCAGAGATAACCAAGACGACCCCGGAGAAATCACTGACCTACTCACTTAAGAAGAACGCCGGACGTAACAACCAGGGTAAGATAACTGTAAGGCATCACGGCGGCGGCAACAGAAGGAAGTACAGGATAATCGATTTTAAGAGAAATAAGGACGGAATTCCGGCTAACGTAGTTGCGATCGAGTACGATCCCAACAGGACTGCAAATATCGCACTTATCTGCTACGCAGACGGACAGAAGTCATACATCCTCGCACCCGAGGGACTTAAGGTTGGCATGAAGGTCATGAACGGTCCCGAGGCCGAGGTAAGGACAGGTAACTGTTTACCGCTGTCCCAGATACCTGTAGGTACACTTGTTCATAACATTGAGCTGTATCCCGGCAAGGGTGGCCAGATGGTCCGCAGCGCAGGAAACAGCGCACAGCTCATGGCTAAGGAAGGAAAGTACGCAACACTCCGTCTTCCTTCGGGCGAAATGAGAATGGTACCTTTAAATGCAAGGGCAACGATAGGAGTTATAGGCAACGGTGATCACAACCTTATCAACATAGGTAAGGCAGGACGTAAGCGTCACATGGGCATCAGGCCTACGGTACGCGGTTCGGTTATGAACCCTAACGACCATCCGCATGGTGGTGGTGAAGGAAGATCCCCGATCGGACGTCCGGGTCCCTGCACACCGTGGGGCAAGCCTGCACTTGGTCTTAAGACCAGGAAGAAGAACAAGAAGTCCAATAAGCTGATCGTAAGACGCAGAGATGGACGTACGATCAAATAAACCATAGTTGATAAGTTTTAGGAGGAGAAAAAATGGCTAGATCACTTAAGAAGGGCCCGTTTGCTGACGAGAGTTTATTGAAGAAGATAGATGCAATGAATGCATCTAACGATAAGCAGGTAATAAAGACCTGGTCACGTCGTTCAACGATCTTCCCTTCATTTGTCGGACATACGATAGCCGTTCATGACGGAAGGAAGCATGTTCCGGTATATGTAACCGAAGATATGGTAGGACATAAGCTCGGTGAGTTCGTTGCAACAAGAACTTACAGGGGACATGGCAAGGACGAGAAGAAGAGTAAGGTTAAGTAAGTATAAGATAGTTTGAAAGGAGGTAATTTCCAATGGCAAAAGGACATAGATCCCAGATCAAGAGAGAGAGAAATGCAAACAAGGATACAAGACCCTCAGCCAAGCTGTCTTATGCAAGGGTGTCGGTCCAGAAGGCTTGTTTCGTTCTGGATGCTATAAGGGGTAAGGATGTGCAGACAGCACTCGGTATCCTTACATACAATCCCAGGTATGCATCAGGTTTAATCAAGAAATTATTGGAGTCGGCGATCGCTAATGCCGAGAACAACAACGGCATGAATGCGGAGAATCTTTATGTGGCTGAATGCTACGCCAACAAGGGTCCCACAATGAAGCGTATAAGACCCAGGGCACAGGGCAGAGCATATCGTATAGAAAAGAGAATGAGTCACATTACAGTAGTTCTGGATGAAAGGTAGGAGGAAATAAATGGGACAGAAAGTTAATCCTCACGGCTTAAGAGTCGGCGTGATCAAGGGCTGGGAATCCAACTGGTATGCAGCCGGCAAGGATTTCGCAGTCAATATCGAAGAAGATCACAAGATCCGTAAGTATCTGAAGAAGAGACTGTACGATTCC
>JAFXVI010000022.1 GCA_017524595.1 Lachnospiraceae bacterium
AAAATCATCCGTATCCTCATTGGCAGAATTAAGGTGACCGCATTTAGGGCATACAACGTAATCGATGTTATGGGATCTTACGATACAGCCCGCATGCCCTGTCCCTTTATTATCTTCAGTCTTTAAGGCATCATCTGCATAAGACAGAGCCGCCCCGCAGATCTTGCACACCTTTCTTACAGGCTGTGCGTTTATTATGTCTGCCATGCCGTCTGCCATCTTAAGCATTCCGTCATTATTAATGAAAAAGTTCTGCTTCAGCGAATTGAGATCACCAAATGACTTGCCGTACTTCTTTTCTGACATTATTTCTCCCGTCTTTACCTAACCTTACCTACAACCATCTGCTTTACTGTTCAGTCCCTCCGGATAAGGTGTTTACGTGTAACAACAAAAATATTTCATACAGTATATTACGTCTGCACCAATATTTCGGCGCAGACGTAATTACTCAGATCCACAATGTTATCCTCAATATTTCTTAGCTTCTTCCTTACCGGTCACAACTGCAAGCCCGCCCTGAGCCAATGCAAGAAGTTCATCCTCTCCGGGATATACCGTAAACGGAGCTATCCACTCACAGCGCTTCTTAAGCTCTGCAACTACATATTTATCATAAGCGATACCGCCTGTAACAACGATCTGGTCAACCTTGCCTTCAAGTACTGCTGCCATTGCACCAATATTCTTGGAAACCTGAAGGATAAATGCATCCCTTACCTCAGCTGCCTTGGTATCGCCGTTCTTAACCATTGTATCCACATCACGAAGATCGTTCGTTCCACAGTATGCATTAAATCCACCGTCACCTACAAGCTTCTTATATACTTCAGCCTCAGTGTATTTACCTGAGAAGCACATCTTAACAAGAGCACCTACCGGAACCGCACCAGCTCTCTCCGGCGAGAAGCATCCGTCTCCGTCAAGACCATTGAAAATATCGATAACCTTTCCATTCTTATGAGGCCCAACGGTAACTCCGCCGCCCATATGAACAACTATGAGATTAAGGTCTTCATATGCCTTGCCTGCTTCCTTTGCATACCTCTTGGCAACTGCCTTCTGGTTAAGCGCATGGAAGATCGATTTCCTTGGAAGTTCCGGAACTCCTGAATACCTCGCTATAGGCATCATCTCATCTACAACACAGGGATCTACGATAAATGAAGGCACCCCAATGTCATCACCTATCTCTCTTGCCAGGATACCACCTAAGTTGGAGGCATGCTGTCCGGAAACACCGATCTTTAAATCCTCAATAAGAGCATCTGTTGTTTCGTATGTTCCGCCCGGTATCGGCTTTAACATTCCGCCGCGGCCTACAACGAAATCCAGTGACTTAATGTCAAAATCCCTGTTCTTAAGGAAATTCATGATTATATCCTTACGAAAATCCTTCTGATCCACTATCGAAGCAAAACTTGCTATCTCCTCGGTAGTATGCCTTAAGGTCTCATCAAACAACAGCGTCTCGTCCTCGAAGACACCAACCTTAGTGGATGTTGAACCGGGGTTTATTATAAGACTTTTCTTTCCCATGTAAATTCTCCTTTATCAATACATTCATCGTTATACTATTATCCTAACCGTCACATCACCGAGTCGATCCGGCCTCCATGCTTCAGTTCGCTTTGGATAATCCCTCAGCTACTATAGCAGCAAGCGCGATCGAATTTACCTTGGTCTCAAAGGAATCCGAACGTGATGTAAGCACTACAGGCGCCTTGGTCCCGGTAAGGATACATCCGTTGTTCACGCCGGGAACCATGTGAACTATTGCCTTGTAAGTAAGGTTGCCTGAATGGATGTCAGGGAAAAGAAGTATATCGGCATCACCGGCAACTTCACGATCAGTTGCTCCCTTTTCCTCTGCAGCTTCCTTATAAAGCGCTATATCAAATGAAAGAGGTCCGTCAACTATGCAGTCCTTGATCTCTCCCTGTGCATTGAGCTTAGTAAGTTCAGCCGCCTCAACAGTACAGGGCATCTTCTCATTAACAGTTTCAAGAGCAGCAAGAGGCGCTACCTTGGGCATTGTAACTCCACACGCCCTGGCAACATCAACCGTATATTCTATGATGCATTTCTTATCTTCAAGGGTAGGATAGGGCATGAAAGCTACATCCGTAAAGAATAAGAGCCTGTCTATACCCGGTATCTCAAATACGGCAACGTGGGACAGGGGCTTACCCGTACGAAGTCCTACTTCCTTATTGAGCACACTCCTAAGGAATGTAGCTGTAGGGAGCAGACCCTTCATATACATATCCGCCTCACCGTCATGAACGAGCTTTACTGCCTTAAGTGAAGCTTCAGTAACATCCTTCTCATCGATGATCGTATAATCATCCATGTTCATTCCGAGAGACTCGCCGATCTTCCTTATCTCATCTTCATCTCCCACAAGGATGGCATCCGCGATATCGCGCTCTTTAGCCGCCTTAATAGCCTCAAGCACTGCTTCATCCTGTGCAACCGCAACGGCAACTTTCTTCCTGTTTATAGATGACAGATCTGCCGTCAGTTCCTTGAAATTCTTAGCCATTTTTCATACCTCTTTCTTTTATATTAAATTTCTTAAAATCCCTTTTCCTCAAGCCATTTAAGACCTTCTGCTTCTGTTATAAAATATTTATTCTCAGTCTCGGGCGAATTCGACATCTTCTTATGCTTGCTCGACTGCACCGACACTTCATACGAATTACCCTCGATATATGCTATACATTTACAGCCGGCGCGTGCCAGCGTCTCATGCAGCTTCACGTACTGTCCGCTTCCCTTAGGGCTTACCTGCTGCAGCTCCTCGATAAAAGCCATGTAAGCGAAACCCTTATCATCATTCCAGTCCTTCGCAAGATCTACAAGGTTCTCATACAGCCACTCGATCTCATGCGCATGTGCAACTCCGTGTCCCCTGGAATACACTATCCTTCTGGTCTCATCAGTCCAAACCTTAAAGCTCTCTTTTTCCCTCTCCATACGCTTCTCCCATATCTTCAACCGTTGTTGTCATCTGACCGATCAAACGCAATCCGATGCTATTATCTTATTTTATATAAAACTTTGTATTTTTTCAAGGGCGAGTAAGGTCATGCTCTACGGATAAGTGACGTGACTATGAACACAACAAGATTGACTGTTACAATGGTTGCTCCGACAGGAGTAGATGTTAAGATAGACAGGAGCATTCCTACAGCAGCACATACAACTGCAATGACCGCGGAACACACCACAACGCCCCGGTAATCCCCATATAATCTCATTGCAGTCAGTGCAGGAAAAATCACGAGCGCTGAAATAAGCAGCGAACCCACAAGGTTCATTCCCATAACAATGATCACTGCAATAAGTATAGCGATCACCAGATTATATCTGTCGGCATTGATACCGGTCGCATTGGCAAAATCCTCATCAAAAGTCACTGCAAATATCCTGTTATACATAAAGATAAACAGTCCAATAACAAGGACTGCAAGCACAACACTGAACCACACTTCTCCTTCATCAAGCGTAAGCAGTGATGTGGAACCGAATAATGTCGAGCATACATCGCCCGAAACATTGGCCGAGGTCGAGAAAACATTCATTATAAGATAACCCAGAGCCAATGCACCAACAGAAAAGACCGCTATGGCTGCATCGCCCTTAATCCTTGCATTCTTCCCGGAACGCAGCAATAATACCGCAGCAAGTATGGTAAGCGGAAGAACAATAACATTGTTATTTATCATTCTGAACACAGACGCTATCGCCATGGCCCCGAATGCAACATGCGACAACCCGTCTCCGATAAAGGAATATCTCTTAAGTACAAGAGTAACCCCAAGAAGTGATGCCGATAACGAAACAACTATAGCGACCACAAATGCATAACGTACAAACGGATATGAAAAATACAAGGTAAGAGTATCAGCAATGCTCATATCTGAACACCCCCTCCTGCTCTTTCTTATGACAATGATCCTTATGATGCTGATGAAATGACTTCCAACTCTCACTCATAAGGTATGCGTCCTTATCCCCGAAAAACACCTGCTCTCTGCTTATCTGCAATATCTTGTTCGCATGTCCCATTGCTTCCTCAAGGTCGTGGCTAACCATTACTATCGAAACGCCCGACCTGTTAAGTTCCGACAGGAGACTGTAGAACTCGCAGGTGACTTTGTAGTCAAGTCCGGTAACCGGTTCATCAAGAAGCAGGAGCTTGCCCGTCGCGCATAACGCCCTTGCAAGGAGCACTCTCTGCTGTTGACCGCCTGATAATTCACGGTAGCATTTCTTCCTAAGCTCCCATATATCCATCTGCCTCATATTATCTTCGGCAGTTTTTTTCTCTGAAGCACTATAAAACGGACGCCATCCGCATTTGCTAAGGCATCCGCTTATTACTATCTCCTGCACCGAGGCCGGAAAATCATGTTGAAATTCCTTGTTCTGAGGAAGATATCCTATCTCCCTACGGTTTATCTCATCAGAGAATTCTATCTCACCGCTGATAGGCTTATTAAGGTTCATAAGAGCCTTCATGAGCGTGCTTTTGCCCGCTCCATTTTCTCCGATTATGCACAGGTAATCACCTTCGTTTACTTCGAAATTGATGCCCTCTGTGACAACCCTGCCGTCATAACCCAATTTAAGATCCCTACATGTGATATATGTCATGTCAAGTTCCTATCTTCCCGCCTTCATCTTAACCTTGGCCGAATACATCTCCTCATCGGCGCGTTTGAAGACCTTTTCCACAGAGTCATCCTCGCCCTGTACGTAAACAGCCATCCCAAGAGCAGCTGAATAACGGTTCCATGGTTCAGCGTCGGTATCGCCTGCTGTTTTGGCAAGTTCATCCTCTGCTATCTTTATAAGTTCATCCCTGTTAGCGAAATCCTTTCCTTCAAGAACGATCACGAATTCATCACCGCCAACCCTGAATATGGGGGAACGCTTATATATATCCGAAAGGATAGAACATACACCCATTATATATTCGTTACCCTTATCATGCCCGTAACTGTCGTTTATCGTCTTCAGATTATTGATATCGGCCATTACTATCGCAAAATGAGCCATCTGATTGAAGATATCTGTCTCAAGATCCTCGCACTTCTTCTCATAAGCAGCTCTGTTCTTGACATGTGTCAGAGGATCATAATAGGCAATATCATTTATCTTGGTCACATAACCCTGAAGACCTTCCACCTTTTTACTGGTCACAGCATTTATCTTCGCGTAATCCCTTAAGTCAAGCGACATCTTGGCGATCGAATCTCCAAGAGTCTTGATCTCGTTGTTTATCTTTATATCCGGCGGCGTGAATATAAGATCATCCGGATGGTACTTATTCTGTAATGACTCGGTATACTCCGTTACGCTGTCCTCAAGCTTCTTTATCGGATCCGTCACATGAGTCTTCATCCAATAAAGCAGGACCATCACCATTACCGCTCCCAGGACTACTATCATCGCGATATTGATAAAAAGGCTCTTATATAACTTATCCTTAAGCTCATCACCCGAAACATCCACACACAGAAGCGCATAATGTTCTCCCTGCGAATTAATAAGTGGCCTTGCAAGGGTATAGTCAACACCCCATGCTGACGGCTGCATGAAAAACACATCTTCATTACCCTTGAGTATTTCCCTGAAAATATCAGCCGTTTCCCAGGTATACCACTCTTCATCACCATCACCTAAATGGATGACGTTTTCCGGTTCATGCTCCTTTTCATATGTGGAATTGGCAGCCAGCACGCTCCTTAACTTAACCGGATCTTCCGGATCAAGAACCTTGACAATATAAAGGTAATGCAGATCCGTATAATGATCTACAAAATCATCAAAGAACTGCCTTGTTTCCTTATACTTGGCCGATTCAACATAAGTATCGGCGCATTCTGACATATCATCATCATCTATGTACTGCTGCACATAAGTGACAATGCTCTCCATCTGTATCCTGTAGCGCTCATAAAAGGATTTCGTATATATCCTGTACGTTACAAAGGATATTACAAGAATCATCAGTATTACATTTAATACAACTGTAATAGTGACATTTCTGTTTATAAGGTGAAATTTTTTCTTGTCTTTATCCATCAGGTCCTCCGGTATTCTGCATAACAATGAAAGCAGTATACCATGTATGTTTTCATAATATCAAGACCTAAAAGCACTCCGTCTGAATATTGTTTTTCATTCAGGACATCATACCTTTCTTTCACCCCCATTAATTTTCCACTACATTAAAAAAATAAAGTCATAAGGAACCTACCGCATAACTCAGTAATGATTTCCATTGCGGTACTCCCTTATGACAAGCCCCGGGATCTATGGCATTTACCTGCCACAGATCCCGGGGGATTATTTATCTGATCAAACTATGCCAGCTTAGCTGCCTTGGCTGCCTTGATCTCCTCGGTGAGCTTGGGAACGATCTTATTAAGATCGCCTACTACGCCGTAGTCTGCAACATCGAAGATCGGAGCATCCTCGTCCTTGTTGATGGCAACGATGACATCCGCCTCTTCCATACCTGCAACGTGCTGGATCGCACCTGAGATACCAACTGCAACATAGAGGTTGGGACGAACGGTCTTGCCTGTCTGGCCTACCTGCATGTCCTTCGGCTTCCATCCTGCATCAACGACTGCACGTGAGCATGAAACCTGTCCGCCGAGTGCCTCAGCAAGATCCTCAAGGATCTTGAAGTTCTCAGGTGAACCTACGCCACGTCCGCCGGATACAAGGATCTTCGCATCCATGATATCCTTAACATCCGATACCGCCTTGACAACTTCTTTGATCGTAACGTACCTGCTGTTCTGTGTGAAGCCGGGATTGTACTCGATAACTTCAGCCTTCGCACCCTTAATAGGTGTTATCTTCTGCATAACGCCGGGACGAACCGTAGCCATCTGAGGACGGTTGTCAGGACATGCGATAGTAGCGATAGTGTTACCACCGAATGCAGGACGGGTCATAAGAAGCTGGCCATGAAGCTGCTCATCTTCCTTACCCGGTATGGGCTGAAGCGGAAAATCACCAATATTAAGTACCGTACAGTCAGCCGTAAGACCTGTCTCAACACGGGCTGAAACGGTAGGGCCAAGATCACGTCCGATAGCTGTAGCGCCTACCAGGACTATCTCAGGCTTGAACTCGTTGATAACCGATGAAAGTGCATGTGCATAGGGCTCGGTCCTGTATTCCTTAAGCTCAGGATCATCAACCACGATAACCTTGTCTGCGCCGTACTCAGCAAGGCTGTCTGCGAGTGACTTTACATCCGAACCTATAAGAACTGCCGTAACTTCCTTGGTTTCCAACGACTCGGCAAGCTCCTTGGCTTTTCCGAGTAATTCATAAGCGATTGAGCTGACTTTATTGTCAACCTGCTGCGCAAATACGAAAACACCTTTGTACTGCGCAATCTGTTCAGGAGTCATTTTCATAATTGTTCACCAAACCCTTTCCTTAAATTATATGCTTCTCATCAAGCTTGCCAACGATATAAGCAACTGCCTCTTCCGGCGATTCGGGAGTAACCTTCTCGCCTGCACCCTTACGTACCTTATCGGATGCCTTGGCTATCTTGGTAGGAGAACCGTTAAGACCAAGGTTGCCATCATCAACATCCTTAAGGTCTGCGCGTCCCCATGTGGTTATCTCAGCTGCACATGCATCGAAGATTCCGCCGGGTGTCATATATCTGGGCTCATTTAATTCGGAAAGAGCCGTTATAAGGCAGGGCATCTTAGCCTCAAGCATATGATAACGATCATCATACTGACGCTTAACTATAACCTTGTCACCGTCTATCTTTATCTCCTGTGCATAGGATATAACGGGAAGTCCAAGATGCTCAGCGATCTGAGGACCAACCTGAGCCGTATCACCATCGATAGCCTGACGGCCTGTAATGATAAGGTCATATTCAAGATTCCTTAACGCTCCTGCTATTGTTGTAGATGTTGCCCATGTATCGGCACCGCCAAGTACACGGTCTGTTACGAGAACGCCCTTATCAGCGCCCATTGCCATTGCTTCGCGAAGTACATCAGTAGCCTTGGGAAGACCCATGGTAAGAACTGTGACTTCTGCGCCATACTGATCCTTTAACCTGAGTGCTGCTTCCAGACCTGCCTTGTCATCAGGATTCATGATCGCAAGCATAGCACCTCTATCAAGTGTTCCGTCGGGATTGAACTTAACGCCGCCCTTGGTATCCGGAACCTGTTTAATACATACTACTACTTTCATAGTTATTGTCCTTTCTATATTATCTAAAATATATTTAAAGCCGCGTCTTACTTAAGTATGTTCGCACTGATGACCATACGCTGAACTTCGCTTGTTCCTTCATAGATCTCGGTGATCTTTGCATCACGCATCATACGCTCTACATCATATTCCTTGATGTAGCCGTAACCGCCGTGAAGCTGAACTGCCTTGGTCGTTACTTCCATCGCAACTTCAGCAGCATACAGCTTAGCCATAGCAGCTTCTACAGAGTATGATGACTTTCCATCCTTCTGATACTGATCCTTGGCACGTGCAGCCTTGTAAACAAGCATCCTTGCTGCTTCAACCTTTGTAGCCATGTCAGCAAGCTGGAACTGTGTATTCTGGAATGCTCCGATAGCACGTCCGAACTGCTTCCTCTCCTTAACATAATTGATCGTTGTTTCAAGAGCGCCTGCAGCAAGTCCTAATGCCTGTGCGGCAATACCGATACGTCCGCCGTCAAGAGTATGCATTGCTATATTAAAGCCCTTGCCCTGCTTGCCGAGAAGGTTGTCCTTCGGTATACGGCAGTCAGTGAAAATAAGCTCGTATGTTGATGATCCACAGATACCCATCTTGTTTTCCTTGGTACCGAATGTGAATCCGGGTGTTCCCTTCTCAACGATGAAAGCTGATATCTCTTTCATCATCTTGCCGCGCTTCTCAACCTTACCGGTAACAGCAAAGATCACATATACGTCTGCTTCCTTACCGTTGGTGATGAAGCATTTGGAACCGTTAAGGATCCACTCGTCGCCGTCGAGCACAGCCTTGGTCTGCTGACCCTGTGCATCTGTACCTGCTCCGGGCTCGGTAAGACCGAATGCGCCGAGCTTCTCACCCTTTGCAAGAGGTACTGCATATTTCTGCTTCTGTTCTTCTGTACCGAAAGTCATGATCGGATCAACACACAGTGAAGTATGTGCGGATACGATAACGCCTGTAGTACCGCAAACCTTGCTAAGCTCCTCTACACACATAGCATATGTGAGGATATCACAGCCCTGTCCGCCGTACTCCTTCGGAACCGGAATACCTAAGAAACCATACTTAGCCATCTTGTCAACAGTCTCCCTGGGGAACCTGTGCTGCTCATCGACTTCCTGAGCAAGAGGCTTAACTTC
>JAFXVI010000023.1 GCA_017524595.1 Lachnospiraceae bacterium
GAGCTTATCCATCCCGTAGCATGTGAGCAGGGTCTTACATTCGCTATCCGTGAGGGTGGACGTACAGTAGGATCAGGCCGTGTTGCATCTATCATCGAATAATTTTAAGAATATAATAAATTATAAGCTCCCGGGAGATTTCCCGGGAGCTTGTTGTATAAAGAGCAGGATATGAGTGGAAATACGAAGAATGTTAAGTCCATAATCAATTATATGATGATACTTGTGCTCGCGGCTGAGATAGTATTTATTATTTTTATGAATACAGCGCGTTGCGCCAATTATCCTGAGATGGATATGGCGAAGCTTTACCGGCACGCGATAGAGATGGTGAACAACCGCTCATATTTTATAGATGGTTGGAATTATATTACCACTATGGAACTTGACTGTTCACTTTTGTTTGCGGTTCCGATATATGCTCTTTCGGGTAATATATATCTGTCATTTGGGATCGCAAATATCATTTTTTTATTCCTGTATCTGTTTGTGATCTTCGATATCCTTAAGAAGCTTGACGTCAACAGGCTGTATGGATATGTGGCTGTTATAGTTTTTCTTATACCTTACAGGATAGGGATGCTCGAATACTTCAACATGCTCTTTTATAACGGGGGACAGTATGTTGTAAAGGTGCTTGTCCCTCTGCTTGTGATCGACTTAATGCTTGAGGATAGCGCGAAGCGATTTGGAATTAAGAATATCATCCTTCTTATTTTAATGAGCTTTTTCATGGTGCTGACAAGTATGTCCAGCGGCACCTATGTTCTGATGAGCGGTATCGTTCCTGTAATCCTGGCTTATATTATAAACATAATACTTGAAGGGGATATAAAGAGTATAGTGAGCCGCAGATCAGTCGTAATATTGTTTAACCTCTTATCTTTCCTTTGCGGTTACGTGCTATGCCGAGTGCTGAAGGTGAGCCCCAACTCGGAAGGCATTGAGCTTGTGCCGCCTGAAAAACTGCTTGAAAATATAAGGGTGACGATATGGGGATATTTCAGCGTGTTTGTTAGCGGTGGGTATGTGAACGTTGTTAGTAAGGATGGGTTATTCCAGTTACTAAGATATGGCTTTGCGTTTCTTGTGATCATCCTGATATTTTATAATATCAGAAATATTTTTAAGATGGGAGAAAGGTTCAGCAGGCAGCGTTATCTTATGATGCCGTTTCTTGTGACTTTTATCATCTTATGTCTGACGCTGTGCTGTTTCAGCGATGTGTATTATCCCGAGAGATACTATTTTATCGGGATCGTGCCCTTGTTCCTTACAATACCGTATTTCCTTGAATGGATCGAAGGGATGATCCTCAATAAATTCCCGGGGAACAGGCTGATAAAGCCTGCGCTGTTTATCGCAACAGGGAGTCTGACGCTTGTGCTTTTAATGTCCTGTATCTTAAATGTCCGTGATGAGATAAGGCGGGGGTATGACGGCGGGTACTCTCAGGTGCAGATCGTGCTTGAACATGCAAGGCAGCAACAGATAAGCAATGTCCTGTGGCTGTATGACCTTCCGGACGGTGAGGTGGCGAGACTGTTTGCTCCCGATATAAGGTCTTCTGTCATAAATTTTACAGATGACGGGCAGCCGTTTCTTGACCCCGCACGTGATTTTTATCTGGCAGCAAATGATGCATCATATTATCCGGGAGCGAACCTGCTTATCGATAAGGCGGGCTCGGGTAATTTCGACAGGCTTCCCGATGAAATAAGGTCTTCATATACTCAGCTTGAAGACGTTGGAGAATACAATGTTTACAGGAGCGGATCATGTGTTTTTGATTGATGATATGTGATCCCTAAAACCATATAAACGGACTTGTGGAATAAATGTTAAGGTGTTACAATATGTTCTGTATTTTTAGGTTTTTCGGCCTGAATATATTATAAAAAGGATAAGAAATACAAAGGAGACGGTAAAATGAGTGATTCAAAATCAGCCAAGAGCGCTAAGGGCGGCAATAAGTGGACATGTGCTGCGATCCCCGCGCTTTTGCTTCATTGCAGTATAGGTACCGTGTACTGCTGGGGAACATTTTCCAAGGAAATCGGCGAATACATTTACGGAGCCGAGAATTTCCAGGCACATGCAAGTGCTGTTCAGTGGGCGTTCTCACTGGCGATATTCTTTCTGGGCATGTCAGCAGCCTTTCTTGGCGATGTCGTAGAGAAGGATATCCATAAATCATCGCTTATTGCAACGATATGCTTTACTGTGGGTATGCTTGGAACCGGTCTTGCGATACTGCTTAAGTCACTTCCTCTCGTGTTCCTTTTCTATGGATGCATAATGGGTATCGGTCTCGGAACAGGTTACTTAAGCCCTGTTAAGACGCTGATGCTCTGGTTTAAGGATCGTAAGGGTCTTGCTACAGGACTTGCGGTTGCCGGTTTTGGCCTTGCCAAGGCTATAGCAACACCGGTTATGCAGTTCTTCCTTACCAAGTTTAATAACAATCCGGCATATATGTTCTTCATTATGGGATGTATCTACTGCGTGATGATGTTCATAGGACATCTGCTCCTTAAAAAGCCGGCTGACTGGGTTGAAGCTCACGGAGACAACGGAGGTATCGGTGAGTTCTTCGCAACGCTTGGCAAGAACTTCAAGACATCATTCTCAAACAAGACTTTTATCGGAATATGGATCATGTTCTATATAAATATCACCTGCGGTCTTGCGCTTATCTCACAGGAGAAGGCGATATTCAATTCAATAGACTTAAGCCTTGCGCTTGCAGCAACCTTGGGTTCTGTTACGGCTATCGCCAATGCTGCCGGACGTCTCGGATTTTCCGCATGGGCTGATATGTTCAAGGACAGGAATACAATTTATAAGATAATCTTCATCCTGTCTATAGTATTTACGGGAGCTGTAGTTCTTACACACGGTATCGATAATAAGATAGTGTTCCTCTGTGTTGCACTTCTTATCATGGTAAATGCGGGATACGGCGGCGGCTACTCAAATGTACCGACGCTCCTTTCGGATCACTTTGGAATGAAGAGTATCTCCGCAGTTCACGGCATGTGCTTATCGGCATGGGCCATGGCAGGACTTACCGGCAACCAGCTTGCAACTTACATTGTTAAGCATGTCGGCGAATTTAAGGATACTGTTCTTTCCGATGGAACGGTCGTATCGGTAAATACACAAGGATATCAGACAGTACTTTATGTTACGCTGGCACTTTACATCGTTGCCTGCATCGTCTGCTTCACTATGATCCCGAAGAAGAAAGCGGATGCGGACAAGGAGTGATGATCTAAAATCAAACGACGTTTATGGCCGTATCCGTGATATCATGGATACGGTCTTTTTTTGAGGTATTCAAGTTTTGCTTAAAATGGTATAATCCTTGTTGATGATATCTTACTTAAAGAGAAACTTCAGCTTACATTTACCAAAATGGTAGTGGTTTACATAACATAAATGTAGAGTCAACAACAACATTAATAAAGTAGCCACAATACAACAACAAAGAATAATCAACGACACAACAACAATAAAGAGGGAACAACAATGAAGCAGCAACGACATAACAACATCAAGGAGACAATAATAAAAAAGAAAATACTTGGCTGTTTGTTTGCCGCAATAATGATATTTATGTGCGGGTGCAGCGCACAGATCGAGGTGGATCCTGAAAGCGGTGCGGTATCCGTAAATGGCGTGCCTCTTGAAACATATATTGATACGGCTAAGGACATGGGACTGTTAAGTGTCAGTGTTAACGGGACAGATGTGTTAAGTGGCATCGACAGTGATACTACGTCCGAAGCGGGACCTACAGGCAATATAGTCATCCTGCATACAAATGACGTGCATTGCGGTGTTGATAATAACTTAGGCTACGCCGGACTGGCTGCATATAAAAAAGAAATGGAAGATGAAGGCAATGCCGTTTTCCTTGTGGATGATGGCGATGAGATACAGGGAGGCGTGATCGGCACGCTTACCAGAGGAGGAGCCATCATCGACATCATGAATGAAGTCGGTTACGGGATGGCGACGATCGGAAATCATGATTTTGATTACGGTACTGACAGACTGTTGGAACTTACAAAGCAGGCGGATTATCCGTATGTATGCTGCAATTTCGTGGATTTAAGGACCGGGGATGAAGTATTTGATCCCTACAGGATAGTTGAGATAGGCGGCAGGAAGATCGCCTTTGTCGGTGTGGATACCCCGACAACGATAACCAGCACGGCGCCTGCATATTTTGAGGATAAGAATGGCCGGTTCATCTACGGATTTTTGCAGGGATCCGACGGAAGCAGGCTGTATAACGCTATACAGAATGCGGTGGATGATGCCAGGAATGAAGGAGCTGATTACTGTATACTGCTGGCTCACCTTGGCATTGATGAGGCTGATTCACCATATACTTCATATGAAGTAATAGCCAATACTACCGGTATAGATGTGATATTTGACGGACATTCTCACAGCATCGTCGAATCGGAAGAGGTGAAGAATAAGGACGGTGAGACGGTGTTACTGACACAGGCGGGATATCAGCTTAATGCGATAGGCAAGCTTACGATAGATGCAGAAGGGAATTTAAAGTCAGAACTGATTCAGGATTATGATAAGAGAGATGATGATATAACTGCCCTTATTGCGAAGGAAAGGGCTGCGTTTGAAGATCAGCTTGAGGAAGTGATAGCAACGTCTGATTTTGATATGGTTGCAGCGACGGAAGATAATCAGACATGGCTTGTAAGGAATGGAGAGACAAACATGGCTGATTTTGTGGCAGATGCATACCGTTTTGCAGCAGGTACGGAAATAGCTTTTGTAAACGGCGGGGGAGTTCGCAACAATATAAAAGCCGGCAATATCACCTATGGGGATCTGCTCGGCGTCAATCCATTTTCAAATGAAGTGGTTGCGCGGTATGTAAGCGGGCAGGAACTTGCGGATGCGCTTGAATACAGCGTGAGCTTTGCACCGGATGATTTTGGCGGTTTCCTGCAGGTGTCAGGTATAACCTTTGATGTCGATATGAGTAAGAATGCCAGAGTAAAGCTTGATGACAGCCGCATGTTTGAAGGATTTGACAGTGATGAGAGAAGGGTGAAAAACATAATGATAAATGGTGAGCCGCTTGATCCTGACAGGAAATATCAGGTGGCTTCGATCGGATTTATCCTGTTTAATAAGGGTAACGGATACACTATGTTTAACGGTGAAAAGATAGAGCTTGACCGTTATATTGAGGATATCACGGCGCTTAAGGAGTACCTTGCTTCGATGGACGGCAGGATGTCGGAGGATTATAAGGATCAGAAGGGACAGGACAGGATGCATTTCATAAGTCAGTAAGCCGGGATATGAATGATAAGTTGGAAGAGATCGTGAATTTAAAGAAAGAAAGATTGAGATACCTGCTTGCACCGGTGATAACACTTGTACTCTACAGCGTTATCCTGGCAGTCAAAGGTATATATCCGTTCGGAAACAATACTATAGATTATTACGATATGGCGCAGCAGATAGCGGCTTTCTATTACCATGTTTACGATGCTCTTCACGGAACGAAGGGTTTCTTCTATGACTGGTATACGGCGCTCGGAGTTAATATGGCGATGAGTACTTCGGGCTGTTCCAATCTGTCTTTATTTAATCTGTTTTTCCTGTTCATACGACGCAGTTCGCTTCTTAAAAGTCTTTCTGTATTTAATGGGCTTAAGCTCATGTGTATGAGTGCGGCTATGTATTTTTATCTTCATAAGACACATCCCAAATCACCTGAATTCTTTAAGGTCGTTTCTTCGGTAGGATATTCATTTTGCGGTTTTGTTTTGGTGCTGTATATAACAAATCAGTGGATTGATATAGCCGTGTTGTTCCCGCTTATCATGTATTTTTATGATAAAATGCTTAAGACCGGAAGAATGATGGGATATGTCATAACTCTTGCGATTACATTGATAGCAAGTTATTATCTTGGTTTCATGATCCTGATTTTTATATTCCTTTACACAGGGCTTATTCTTATTGGTGAAAAGTTGATCATTTCGGGAAAAGATGCTCATAGTGACATAATTAAAAACACCGGAATTCATATTGCAGAATTGGGATATGGCACAATGTTGGGCATTGCATTGTCTTCGTTCATACTGGTGCCTCAGCTTATTCAGATGCTGGGTTCTGCCAGATTTAAGAACGGGAATGGAAGTGAGAGTACAGGGCTTGTAGGAAAGTATCTTGAGATACTTTCACATGTAAGAGGTGATTATACAACGCGTTGGTGGTCATTGCTTGGCCTATCCTTTGCGGCGGCTGTTATTCTTACGGGGATATTGAGATGTATTGGGGGAAAAAGAATTCGAGAAAATGATGGCATAAAAGTTGATTCAAAGGCAGAACATAATGAAACAGGGGTAATGTTGGAGGATATTTTGTCTAACAGGCCGATTTTAACCACAGTGCTTTTGATCCTTATCATGGTACTTGAACTTTTCTTCGAGAGTATAAATCTTATCTGGCATTTTGGCTCTTATGTTCAATATCCTATAAGAAATGGATTTATTATATATTTTGTGTTTGCATATCTTACCTGTTTTTTTGCAGGAAGGATATATGATGAGGAATGCGAAAGATCAGACAGGTCATATCTGAGTTTTATATTCACAGTTACCGGTTTTCTGCTTTTTATCGCTTTTTACAGAAATCACCCGTATATGCCTATCAGAAAAGTGTTCCATCTGACATCAGGTATGATGGGAGTGGCTTTTCTGTTTTACTTTAGCTTGCTGAATTTTGAAACGCTGAGGACATTTGTCCATGCCCGGAGAAATAAGCAGAAGAAAGAGGATATTAGGGAATCGGAAGAAAAAAGAAGTAAAGCAGGGTATAAATGGGCAGCAGGCTTTTTGGCGTTTGAAGTTCTCTGCTATGGTTTTCTTCTGTTCGGAAAGCCTGAATTTATAACGGGTTATACAGAGGAGCCCGAGCAGAACGGCGAGTATGTCTATATTTGTGAACAGCTTCGTGATAAATTCGATCTTGGGCCTGAATTTTTGCATCGCATGAAGAATCCTGATGAGAGCCTTAACGCTAATTACGGTTTGGTACTTATGCAGCCTGTGTTATCCAATTGGACTCACTTGATCGCGCCTGGTGAACAGGCGGGGGCAGCTAACTGGGGTTACAGCATTCAATTTACGAGACTTCTTGATTCCGGGGGTACCGTTTTTTCTGATGCTCTGATAGGAATAAGAAGAGTGATCAGCCGTGTTCCGATAGACGAACGATTGTATGAGGCTGTTGACAATGCAGAGGTTGTTGTTGATCACCTGTCAGGACAGACGGCAGAATATACTCTGTATAATACTAAATATTCCCTGCCATTTGGTGTTGTTTTAAACGGTCGGGACGAACTGATACAGCGGCTGAATACTGCCGATACGGTTGATTTGCACAACACTATATATGAAACTATGGCAAGACCTGATAAGGCAGGTGATAAAACTGATGAACTGGCTTTTTGGCTTATAAAAGGAGGTTCTGTTAAGGACGGGAAGACAAAGGTTGATGAGGAAACGACAGGGTCAATGCGTATAGTAAATATAGAGACAAAAATCAAGGGGGAATCAGCATTATATCTTCTTGGCAGTGGTGGTGATCGTGAGTATGCCAATTGCACAATAGAGGTATTGGATACTGATCAGGGAAGGTTCATGACCATACCGACAATAGGTGAATATGACAATATATACTATCCGGCGCATTTTAATAATAATGCTGTATATCTGGGATGTTTTGAGAATAAAACTGTCAGGCTGAGAGTGACTATGGATATTGATAAGGGAGAGGGGTTTGAGGTCGACCTTATGGGAATTCATATGGAGGCCATGGACGGGTTGTGCAGAGACGATCTGGAAGAAAGAGATGATAATGTGGCAGCAGGAAACAGAACTCTGACTTTATCGGTTGATTCGGATGATAGTAGTACATTGCTTCTTCCTCTTACATATGATAAAGGCTGGAAGATTACTCTGAACGGAAGAAAAGTCAAGGCATCATCCTGTGCCGGATTGTTTACGGCTATACCGCTTGAGAAGGGTAAGAATGATCTGAAAATGAGCTTTACCCCGCCGGGAATGGCTGCCGGAACTGTCATAACCCTGATTGCAATTGCCATAACGTTGGTCTTTATTGTTCTTGTCAAACTTGATTCAGAGATGATGATGCTGAGAACAGAGAGGGTTTTTGCAGAGATATCGAAGGTTTTGGCACCGATATATATATGTATATTTGCAATATCGATATTATTTATGTATATTATACCAATAATATATGGAGCATATGTATTGTTCGCAGTATCGGGGTAGCATATGAAAAATAAAAAGATATTTATAGAAAATCCCATAGTGGTTTCGCTGATACTTAATTTGTCAGTGCTGCTTCTGTCGCTTATTGCATACAAGCCCTTCTTTGAGGAGATCGATGAGGCTCTGTTTGCCATGTTCGCGGAAGGGGCATACGGAACAAGGGAAACACATCTTATATATCCCAATATAATCCTTGGCTATATCTATAAAGGTTTGTATTCGCTGTGCCCATCAATAAGATGGCATTCGGTTCTGCAATATGCTTTTCTGTTTATTGCACTTACGATGCTTACTTATATCATCCTGAGGTGTTGCCGTGGATGTGCCGGAAGAAGCTGGCTTGCGATTATTTTTCTTCTTGCCGTGTCTTATGAGGTGTATGTATCTCTGCAGTATAGCAAGACGGCTGCACTTGTGAGCGTGACAGGTTATATCTGTCTTCTGTATACATTTGCTTTGCATGATCCTGATACGGCCAATGAAATGCCGGTAAATACAGATGGGAACAGAAGCAGGGAACTGTTGATGCTCAAGATAATCGCATATGTACTTATTATATATGGTATTCTTTTGCGTGATGACTCCTTTCTGCTGGCAACGCTTATCATGCTTCCTGCCGGCATATATGAATTTGTTAAGGTGATTTTGGACAAACAGAAGACTAAGCGCAGGACGTTTGCTTTTATTGGATTATTTGCAGCAACAGGTTGCCTGTTTCTGCTGTTTGCAGGAATAAATAAGGTTGCTTATGATAGAGATCCGGGATGGAAGAGCTTCATGGAATACAATGAAGCCCGTACGAAAGTGACAGATTATCGATATGATCTTCTGGATTATAATAGATATGGTGACAGACTTAAGAATATGGGCATAAGTGAGAATGACACGCTCCTTTATCTTACCTGGCAGCTTGGAGATGACAAAGTGCTGAGCCTCGATGTTTTGAGGAGTATTGTTGATGGAATGCCTGAACGAAAGCTTGATATGGAGTGCTTCAAGGCACTGGCAGAGCATATATACGCTGATGTGTTCGTGATGAATCCGCTTGTTATCGGTACAATCATTTTGGTGATGATCGTACTTGCCGTGGTTATCCGAAAAAAAGATAAGAAAATCATGGTCACGGTAGTAACACAGTTGATCATATTTGCCGGTATCCTTATATATTTTGAGTATTGCAGAAGATGGAGCCATCGTATAGTATTTGCTGCGATGTTGGTTGTTGCTGCGTCTTTTTCGTATTTTGCGGCCCTGATGCATGCTTCATTGAAAAAAGAGGATTATTCAGCACCGGGAGAGAGATCTCCATATGAGGGCATGGCGGCAGGCAGTCTTATTCTTTTGATTATTGCCTGTATTACCATGTTCTTAGGCAACAGATTTGAATATAATGATTATATGAGGAGTGATACGCCGGAGTACAGAGAATTTCTTGAAAATGCCGGCAAAGATGAGGATATATTGTATGTGGCTGACACCTTTACGTTTCAAAAAGCATTCAGGTTTGATGTCTTCAAACCATACGCAGAAAACAGCCGGGGAAATATCGTTACAGCGGGTAACTGGTATGTGAATTGTCCGGTAACAAAGAAGATTACCCGGAAGTTTGGTTATGACAATCCCATAGAAGCGCTTGCTTCCGGTGATGAGAATGTGATACTTGTTGATAATGTGTTTGCCGAAAAGAAGCTGGAGTATATTAATGAACATTATGGAGAGTGTTCACTAAAAGAATTGCCTGAGAAGCACGGATTTAGAATGTACAGAGTAGAAAAATGTTATTGATTGTTTGTGCAATATTACCATATTTGGAGATGAAAAATCGTGAATATGGCTTGAAACACAAGAAAATGTGTATAAATTCAAGTGCAAACACAAAATATTGATTGATGTATTATTGCTAGAAATGCCGTAAAATCGGCATTTTTGCTATTTTATTGTGGTCAATGCCTAAAAATTGTTGAAAATTACAGCAAAAACCGTGTTGTTAAAAAAATAAAAATATTGTAAAATAACCCATAGTAAGTAGGAGTGCGCCTGTACGCATTTTGACTATGCGGGTCAATAAAGGCGTTGAAATCCCTATAAAACAACTGATATCAATGGGGAGTCGATATTGAGGGGTTGTATTTTATAGGATGAAATGATGGAGGAAAGCAAAATGAGGATGCTAAAGAAGTTATTGCTCGCCGGGGCATTGGTCGGAGTGATAGGGTCACTCGGATTTGCCAAGGTAGCAAAGGCGGATGAGCCTGAAGTAACTGTTTCTGTCAGCGATGACGGGAAATATGCTACAGTATACGTTACAGGTGAAGGGCTTACAGGTAAGATTGCGTTAGGAATTGCACAGGACCCGGGAAAACTTATACTTGTTAAAACCGAACCCGCTGAAACAGGCCTTGTGGCTGTTTGTCACATAAGAGATGAGGTTATAAATAGTATGTTGTCTAAGTTGAGTGATACTAGCGAGATAACACAAATAGTAGCAGCGTACTGTGAAGAGGTACCAGGAGGTTATGCACCGAAAGTATATAGTCAACCCAAGACTTTGGATCAAAAGTTATTCAAGGTTAAAGCCTCAGTAAGTGGAGGTACAGTCAAGCTAACAAATAACGGAAAAAATAATTATGGATATATTTTCGGATATGCCGGTGATACGGTAACCATGAATATAAGCGAAGTTTCCGGCAGTTATGTATTGCCCGACGGTAGAGTAGTAGAAGCAGGACAGGATTTCACTGTTACTGTGGGTTCAAGCGCTTCGGCTAATGATTATAGTAATCTGCAAAAAGAAGGCAGCGACTTTGAAAACACTGTATCTCTGATAACACCCAGTGAGGCAAATGTTGGTAATTCGGTTAAAATATCATGGGCGACAAGCTCAATAGATCCAACATTTAATACAACCAGTGGAGTATATGTATTTGTAAACAATTATCCTGTAGCTCAGGGCGCTAAGACCAACGCGATGACTGGTTCATACACGATAACAGCATCACAGATGGCAACTGCGGGTGCAAACAGGGCAGGATTATTTCCGATCAAGATTTCGGGATTTGACAGTAATGGATTTGAATGGGAAAAGACTACTACGATTATTCTGATCCAGCCTAACATTGTTAAGGTCACAACATCAGATTTCCAGGATTTTATCACAGTCGGATATACCATGGAATTTACGGCAACAATACCCGGTGGCGTTTCTTCATCCGATGTTAAGTGGGAAGTTTCAGAAGGCAGCGATTATGTTGAGACTATTGATCCGTCAGGAAGCAGCAGCTCCAGCGACTGGAAACAGACCGTAAAAGTTAAGACCAGATATAGTGATGATAAGCCAAAAGCAGGTGATACGGCTGATGTAAAGCTTAAATGTAAAATAAACGGTGTATATGCAAAGATTGACAGCGATACTGATACGGATACAGTAAAGAAATTAACTGTATATTCAAAACCTGACAACGCATATAATACATCAGATGGAATGACATATAAGGTACCGTCCAAGGTAAATACAGGTACCGAAAGCGGTAAGGACAGCAATCTGTCATACACTGTAGAGAAATCTATCGATGAGATTAAGGGCGTAAGGCTTAATGTTCTCCTTGACGGTACTATACTTGGAACGACCACTACTGCAGCCGGCAAGGGAACAAGTGATAAGATTGATGCAGCTACGATGGATTCGATAGTAACCAATCTCGGAAGGACAGGAAAACTCACAAAGGATTGTACGGTTACATTAAGGGCTTATGCTTCTAATAGCAGCGGTGACTGCAACAAGAACGTATATCATGATACATCTGTAGAGGTTCGCAGGATCGTTGCTCAGAGAGTTTCTACATCTACTTCGACAAGTGGCGGAACAGCAGGAGCTTATACACTTCCATTGGCGATTTTATCATCTGACAACAATCTGGTTGCTTCAGGTGCCCGCACGACAACAAGTACGAGTACAAGCACCAGCACAAGTACCACTACCACGGAAAGTGAGTACTATGCTTATGCGATCGTTGGCAGATCAGTAAAGTGGCCCGATGATTTCTATGATAAGAATGGAAAGGCAGCTCCGAGTTCCCTTACCCTTAAGGATGCGAGTGGTGTTGCAGTAACAACAGTTACGGCGGATACAAGTGCATCTAAGAACGTATATTATTTCGCTGCAAATACACCGTCATCTGCAACGGATTCTGAAGGATATGATAAGGTTCCCAAGACCGGTCAGAGCAATGTATTTGTATATGTTATGGTAGCTGTTGTAGGAGCTTCGGTAGGTGCAGGCTTATATTCCTACAATAAGAAGAGTAAAAAGAACATCTAATCCTCATAATGATCATTTTGCTTTTTAAATATAATAAGAGATAAATGCTATGGGTAATACTACCAACCGATATTTTATGGGTGTAGTAAAACTGAATTTACCATTTCGGGTGGAGCGAGTTGAACTTGCTCCACTCGTTTTTGTACCGGCTTTTATTATCACAATATATATATTGGCATTTGTCGCTTCATTGTTACATGAGCCCGGTAATAATGTAGCCGATCAGGTCAAGCCTAAATCTCCGGGTATAAAGGTGAACAATACTGTCAGGGCGCAGTTGAAGACGGAATTGTCTGATGATGACATACTTTATGGAAGCAAAACAGTTGAAGACATGCTCCCTGATCTTGCTTCGTATTATGAGAAAAATAACGACTGTATAGGATGGCTCAAAGTGGACGGTATGGTCATTGATTATCCGGTAATGCAGACGCCTGATAATGAAGATTATTATCTGGATCGGGACTTTGACGGTAATGAAAGCTCCGCGGGAAGCCTTATCATGGATACCGATTCGGTAGTAGGTGATGGAACTAAAGTAAAGGATTATAAGGATGGAACCAAGCCGAGTACCAATCTTATCATCCATGGACATAATATGCGAAACGGATCCATGTTTGGGGATCTGGATAAATACAGAGATCAAAGTTTTGAAAAACAACATAGTTTGATCAGGTTCAGCAGTCTGTACGAGGAACGTGAGTATGAGATCATATCAGTCTTTCTGTCTCAGGTTTATAAGGCTACGCAGACGGATGTGTTTAAGTATTATAAATTCTTCGAGGCAAATAATGAGGCAGAGTTTGATGATTTTTACAAAAATATAAAGAAGCTGCAGATGTATGATACAGGCGTTACGGCAGAGTATGGAGATGAATTCATAACACTGTCTGTATGTGCGTATCATGTGGAAAACGGACGTCTCGTTGTAGTAGGAAAACGAATAAAATAAAACATGTTGACAAAAGTGTGCTTACATACTATGATTTGAAAGTCGGTATGATTGCCGGATATATCAAACAAGTATGAATTATTCAGTAAGGAGAAGAGTCATGTTAGAGAAATTGGCGGAAATGATCAGGGAACAGTTAAATACGGATGCAGCTATAACGGAAGATACATCATTTAAGGATGATCTTGGAGCTGATTCTTTGGATCTGTTTGAACTTGTAATGGGTATGGAAGAGGAGTTCGGCGTTGAGATCCCTACAGATGATCTTGAGAATATCGCAACAGTAGGAGACGTTATCAAGTATTTAAAAGAGCATGGTGCTGAGGAGTAGGATTTTTACTGCTCTGATTTCAATATAATAATAATGCGTTCATCAGTGACTGATGGGCGCACTATTTAGGTTAAGGGATAGAAAGATGGAAATGAAGACAAGAATAACAGAGCTTTTGGGAATAGAGTATCCGATAATCCAGGGCGGCATGGCATGGGTTGCTACACATGAACTTGCAAGTGCGGTATCAAATGCCGGGGGTCTTGGGATAATCGGAGCAGGAGGCGCACCTGCGTCATGGGTACGTGATCAGATAAGGGCTTGTAAGGAAGAAACCGACAAGCCATTCGGAGTTAATCTCATGCTTATGAATCCCGAGGCTGACGAAATCGCAAAGGTAATAGCTGAGGAGAAGGTTAAGGTAGTAACAACGGGAGCAGGCAATCCCGGCAAGTATATAAGCATGTGGAAGGAAGCCGAAACAGTGATAATCCCTGTGGTAGCCAGCGTGGCTCTTGCCAGGCTTATGGAGAGAAGCGGCGCATCAGCCGTTATAGCCGAGGGCACTGAATCCGGAGGACATATAGGTGAGGCAACAACAATGACGCTCGTGCCTCAGGTGGTTGATGCAGTGAGAATACCCGTAATAGCAGCGGGAGGAATAGCTGACGGAAGAGGGATGGCAGCGGCCTTTATGCTGGGCGCGGAAGCAGTGCAGATTGGAACGAGATTTGTTGCTGCAACAGAATCAATAGTTCATCAGAATTACAAGGACAGGATAGTTAAAGCTAAAGATATAGATTCAGAGGTAACAGGACGCAGTTTCGGACATCCGGTAAGGGTACTCAGAAACCAGATGACCAAAGAATATCTTAAGATGGAGAAGGATGGCGTACCGTTTGAGGAAGTTGAGAAGCTGACGCTTGGTTCTCTTCGCGCCGCCGTTGTGGATGGCGATACCAAAATGGGTTCAATGATGGCGGGACAGATCGCAGGGCTTATCTCACGAAACGATATGTCATGCAGCGAGATCATACAGGAGATCGTTACGGATGCCGGGAAGTTATTAAAACTGTAAGGAAATTTTATCCGGTTTGGGAGTACTGTAACTCTCGTCCATAATATAACCGCATCGACCGATTAATTGGCATTAAAGTAGAAGGAGCAATTATGAGCAAGATAATGTATATGTTCCCTGGACAGGGAGCACAGTACGTCGGCATGGGTAAGGCCATGTACGACAAATATGAAAAGGCGAGAGAAATCTTTAACATTGCTAGCAAGGTAACAGGACTTGATATTGCTGCACTGTGTTTTGAAGAGAATGAGAATATAAATATAACCGAGTATACCCAGATCGCAATGCTCACGGTGGAAGCAGCGATCTATGCTGTTATGACGGAGCAGGGACTTAAGTGTGATTACACTGCAGGCCTTTCACTTGGTGAATACGGAGCGTTGATAGCAGCAGGAGTCCTTAGTTATGAGGATGCATTCAAAGTCGTGCGCCAGAGGGGGATATTCATGCAGGAAGCTGTACCCACGGGCGGAGCCATGGCAGCGGTACTTGGAATGGATGCACAGGCAATAGAGAAGATATGTGCAGATACTGAGGGTTATGTTTCAATAGCGAACTATAACTGCCCGGGACAGATAGTCATAACCGGTGAGGAAGCAGCGGTGGGTAAAGCATCAGAAGCGCTTAAGGAGGCAGGTGCAAAGAGGGTGGTTCCTCTTAATGTAAGCGGCCCCTTCCATTCAAAGATGCTTGAGTCTGCAGGTGAGAAGCTGGGGACCGTGATAGACGAAGTTACTATAGGAAATATCAGAGTTCCCTATGTTTCCAATGTCACAGCACAGCTGGTGACCGATGCGGTCAATATAAAGGAATTACTTGTAAAGCAGATATCTTCTTCAGTACGCTGGCAGCAGACTATAGAGCTTATGATAAATGAGGGAACAGATACATTCGTAGAGATAGGACCCGGCAAGACACTGTCAGGATTTATGAGGAAGATAGTTAAGCCGGATAGTGGAAACAGTATTATGACTTTTCATATTGAAACACCGGAGGAATTAGAAGCATATGTTAACAGATAAGATCGCTCTTGTAACGGGAGCATCAAGGGGAATAGGAGCGCAGGTCGCAAAGACACTGGCAGCTGAGGGAGCGTTTGTATATGTGAATTATAACGGTTCAAAAGAACGCGCCGATGAAGTGGTGAATGAAATAATATCTGCAGGCGGACAGGCCGAAGCAATACAGTGTGATGTGGCTGATTTTAACGCATGCAAGGAAATGACGGATAAGATAATCGCCGACAAGGGCAGGCTTGATATCCTTGTGAACAATGCCGGAATAACAAGGGACGATCTGCTTATGAAGATGAGCGAGGAAGCTTTTGATGCGGTGATTAGCACGAATCTTAAGGGCTGTTTCAATACCATAAGACATGCTTCCAGATTTTTTCTCAAGCAGAGGAGCGGAAAGATAGTCAACTTATCGTCTGTGTCGGGAGTAATGGGGAATGCGGGACAGGCCAATTACTCGGCGGCCAAGGCAGGTGTGATAGGACTGACGAAGAGCGTTGCCAGAGAGTTAAGCAGCAGGGGTATTAACTGTAATGCCATAGCTCCGGGTTTTATTGAGACTGAGATGACGGCTGCGATGACGGATAAGGCCAGGGAAACAACTATAGCCATGATACCGCTCGGAAGGACAGGAAAGACGGAAGACATTGCTAAAGCGGTGCTTTTTCTTGCATCGGATATGTCTGATTATATTACCGGCCAGGTATTAAGTGTAGATGGCGGAATGTATATGTAAATAAGTATGTTCACGCCGGATCAGAAAGGAAATAAGATGAGTAAGAAGCGAGTAGTAGTTACAGGAATGGGCGCTATTACACCTCTGGGTTTGAATGTGGATGACTTTTGGAGTGGAATAAAGGAAGGAAAGCTTGGGTTTGCGCCTATAACCAGGTTTGATACAACCGAGTATAAGTGCCATATAGCTGCCGAAGTCAAGGACTTTGATGCGAAAGAGTATATGGACTTTAAGCAGGCCAAGAGAATGGAGGCATTTTCCCAGTATGCTGTTGCTGCGACAAAAGAAGCAATGGAGGATGCGGGTATTGACATGGAGAAGGAAGATCCGTTCCGTGTGGGCGTTGCCGTTGGTTCCGGGATAGGAAGCCTTCAGTGTATCGAACGTGAGCATTCCAAGCTGTTGGAAAAGGGTCCTAACAAGATAAATCCACTGTTCATCCCAATGCTGATAGGTAATATGGCTGCGGGGAACATATCTATTACTTTTGGCTTAAAGGGCAAGAGCATAGATGTGGTCACAGCCTGTACCACCGGTACAAACAACATAGGCGAGGCATTCCGTACGATTCAGTATGGTGATGCTGATATTATGGTAGCAGGCGGATGCGAAGCAGCGATCACACCGATGGGTGTTGCCGGCTTTACTGCACTTACTGCGTTATCTACAGTTGAGGATCCGACGAAGTGTTCACTTCCTTTTGATAAGAGGAGAAGCGGATTCGTAATGGGAGAAGGAGCCGGAATAGTCATCCTTGAGGAACTCGAACATGCAAAGGCCAGGGGCGCTAAGATATATGCTGAAGTTATCGGATACGGCTGTTCGTCAGATGCTTTCCATATAACATCACCGGCCGAGGATGGATCCGGGGCTGCCAAGGCAATGATAAACGCGCTTAAGGACGGAGGTATTGAACCTTCAGATCTTACATACATTAATGCTCATGGAACAGGAACGCATCATAATGACCTGTTTGAGACAAGAGCAATAAAGCTTGCATTTGGTGAGCATGCGAAAAACATTAAGATCAATTCGACAAAATCAATGATAGGCCATCTTCTTGGCGCTGCAGGTGCGGTTGAGCTTATTACCTGTGTCAAGGAGCTTGAAGAAGGTTATATACATGCAACAGCAGGTTACAGTGAGCAGGATGACGAGATCGACCTTGATTACTGCAAGGAGCCGGTAGAGAATGCCGATCTTAAGTATGCGATGAGCAATTCGTTAGGATTCGGGGGGCATAATGCATCTCTGCTTATAGCCCGGGTCCCGCAGAGGTGAATAGGATGTCAGAAACAAAGAAGGATTTACTTACAGCTAAGGAAATAATGGATATCATCCCGCATCGCCAGCCATTCATGTTGATCGATGCGATAGAGGAGATGGAAGAAGGAAAGTCAGTCCGGGCAAGGAAGTGTGTGAGCTACAACGAACCGTTCTTTGGCGGTCACTTTCCCGGCGAACCTGTGATGCCCGGAGTCCTCATTGTTGAGGCGATGGCACAGGCAGGGGCTGTGGCGGTTCTCTCAATGCCCGAAATGAAGGGTAAGACTGCATATTTTGCAGGCATAGATAAGGCCCGTTTCAAACGCAAGGTAGTTCCGGGCGATATCCTCATTCTCGAAGTTGAGATCACAAAGCTCAAGGGTCCCATCGGGATCGGGCAAGGACGTGCGACGGTTAATGGCGAACTTGCATGCAGCGCTGAAATAATGTTTGCGATAGGGAAGTAGGATAAAAGGAGAAACACCATGTGGCAGGGATTTCGCAGTGCCAAAAATTATTTTACAATAAGGAATATGAAGCCCGAAGAGGACGTAGTCACCTGTAAGCAGTGCGGCGCGATCCTTAATAAACAGGATACAAGGGATAATAAATACATCTGCGGCAAGTGTGGCTACTATTTCAGGGTCAGAACCCATAACAGACTCAGAATGGTAGCTGATCCTGATTCTTTCGAGGAATGGTTTGCTGATATAGAGGAAACAAATCCGCTTGATTTTCCCGGCTATGAAGAAAAGCTTAAGGAAGTGCAGGAAAAAACAGGCCAGAAGGAAGGCATTACCATAGGACGTGCAACAATAAACGGTGAACCTGTAGTGCTTGGCGTGTGCGATTCAAGATTCCTTATGGGCTCGATGGGGCATGTGTACGGAGAGAGGATAACGGCCTCGGTGGAGCGTGCAACGAAGGAGAAGCTTCCCGTAATCCTGTTCTGTTGTTCAGGCGGAGCAAGGATGCAGGAGGGCATTATGTCCCTTATGCAGATGGAGAAAACAAGCGCGGCGCTAAAGAGGCACTCGGATGCAGGGCTACTTTATATACCTGTGCTTACCGATCCTACAACAGGCGGCGTTACTGCCAGTTTCGCTATGCTCGGTGATGTGATTCTCGCTGAGCCGGGAGCGCTCATAGGCTTCGCGGGGCCAAGGGTTATAGAGAAGACGATAGGTGAGAAGCTGCCGGAAGGATTCCAGAGATCTGAATTCCAGCTGGAGCACGGTTTCGTGGATGCGATCGTTGAAAGAAAGAATCTTAAGAAGACTTTATACAGGATAATCAGGATATATACAGGTACGAAGGGTTATGCGAACTTCCTTCCCAGTATGGCTGATAATGCGCAGCCCGAGGAGGTTGCCCGTGAACAGCAGATGAAGTCAAAACCGTTGTCAGCATGGGAGAAAGTCAAGGCTGCCCGTTCTGTTGACAGGCCTTCAACCCTGGATTATATGGATTTAATATTTGATGATTTCCTTGAGCTTCACGGCGACAGGCTGTTTAGGGATGATCCGGCTGTTATAGGCGGGATAGCGTACCTTGACGGCCAGCCGGTGACTGTTATAGGTATCCAGAAGGGAAAGGACTTCAAAGAGTGCGCATTGCGTAATTACGGGATGTGCTCGCCCGAAGGATACCGTAAGGCGCTACGTCTTATGAAGCTGAGTGAGAAGTTCGGATTGCCGGTCATCACTTTTGTAAATACATCCGGTGCTTATCCCGGCAAGGAGGCAGAGGAGAACGGACAGGGTGAAGCGATAGCAAGAAACCTTTATGAAATGTCGGCGCTTAAGATACCGGTCATCTGTATGATGATAGGCGAAGGCGGAAGCGGCGGTGCGCTGGGACTTGCGGTCGGAAACGAAGTCTGGATGATGGAGAACGCCACATATTCGATCCTTTCGCCGGAGGGATTTTCATCGATATTATGGAAGTCAAGCGACCGGATCGAAGAGGCGGCAGGCGTCATGAAGCTTACGGCAGCCGATCTGAACAGACTGAACATAGTCGAAAAGATAATACCGGAATACGGCGGAGCCAATGAATGGACTCTGCGTTCGATAGCGATGTTTATGAAGAAAAACTTAAAAGAGTATCTTAAGGAAAACGCGAATAAGTCAGGTGAAACCTGGGCTAAAGAGAGATACGAAAGGTTTCGTAAATTTTAATATATAATAAAGTAAAAGAGATATATAATAATATATAGGAGAATCAGCATGTTAGCAAGGATAGTAGGTACGGGGATGGCACTTCCCGAACTGGTAGTCAGTAATGATGATCTGGCAAAGATCATGGATACATCAGATGAATGGATAAGCGAGAGAACAGGTGTCAGGACCAGACATCTTGCAGTAAATGAAGGAACAAGTTCGCTTGCGATAGAGGCGGCCAAGAAGGCGCTTGATAATGCAGGTGTAGACGCACATGAGCTTGACCTTATAATAGCCGCTACCGTTACCCCGGACAGGCTGCTTCCTTTCCTTTCGGGAGATATACAGGCCGGACTGGATGCAATGCAGGCAGCAGCGTTTGATATGGTGGTCGGCTGTTCCGGATATCTGTATGCTATCAGTGTTGCCAATGCCTATGTCCAGTCAGGAATGTATAAAACGATACTTATCGTTGGAGCCGAGACACTTTCGCGTATAATGAACTGGGAAGACCGTTCCTCCTGTATACTGTTTGGCGATGGTGCCGGAGCAACTGTCATTAAGGCTGACGAAGTGGGGGTTATCCGTTCTGTACTTGGCACTGACGGCAAGGCAGGTCCTGCTCTTGGCTGTGAGGCAAGACCTTTGCAGAATCCATATGTCCATAACGAATGGGATTATCCTTATGTAAGAATGGCCGGGCAGGAAGTATACAAGTTTGCAGTAAGGACTGTGCCGAAATGCATTAACGAGGTGCTTGATGCGGAAGGGATATCTGCTGATGAGATCAGGTATTATGTGATACATCAGGCCAATCTGCGCATGATAGAAGCCATAGCAAAGCGTCTGGGACAGCCTATGGACAAGTTCCCTACGTGCATTGAGGAAACAGGCAACGTATCTGCAGCCAGTATACCGATGGTACTTGACAAGATAAACAGAACGGGTAAGCTTAAAAGAGGAGACAAGCTGGTATTTGCGGGCTTTGGAGCCGGACTTACCTGGGGCGCAAGCGTACTTACATGGTAAAATAATTACAGGGTCTTCCCTGTCTCATATAACAAGTCAACATATATATTTACAGGTAGCATAAGACAGATTATGAAATGCTCATAAGGACACAGGCTTTGCATTGCCATAAGCGGTATCCCTTATGACGGAGAATGGAGGATGTACATATGATCGACACCCTGCGTCCATTATCTTTTGACCATCTCATGCGTTGGATATTAAGCGAGCAGAAAAAATCAGGCTCGATATTCGGCGTGCGTGATTTTTATCAGGCTAATCCTTTCAAAACTCTTGATTTTCCCCTGGAGAAAATGGAAACACCGTTTGGTCCGGCGTCAGGACCGCATACCCAGTATGCACAGAGCATAATAGCTGCGTATGTGGCAGGCTGCCGTTTCTTCGAGTTGCGCACGGTATGCCCGAGGAAGCTTAATCAGGATCCCGAGATAGACGCGGGCAACGAAGGATATAACGTAGAAGGTGCAGGCAATCTGAGCCTTGATGAAGCGTTTGAGGAATATGTAAAAGCATGGGTTGCTGCCAAGGTGCTGTCTGTTGAATACAACATGGGCGGAATGGATGGTTTCATCTTCAATGTAGCGGCAGGTTATACATATGAGGATTTCACATCCCCTGATATGAGAGAATTCTTCAGCAAGATGAAAGATGCGAGCATATCGCCTGTTTTTGGTGAGTGTATTGATTATCTTAAAAAGAATATCAATATGTTTGAAAATCTTACGCTTGAAGACATCGACGATATATCACCCAGGATCATAACAGCTGTTTCTGTGTGTACCACGATCGACTGCACTGCCAAGGAAATAGAGAATATATCAAGATATGTCATGATGGACTGCGATCTGGGTATGGCGATCAGGCTTAATGCGGCCCTGCTTGGTTACGAATATTGCCGTTCCACCCTTGATTCCATGGGATATTACGACATCGAGATAAGTCGTGAGACCGTGGAAAAGTGTATGAAGTATTATGATATGGTGCCTATCATCAATAAGCTTATGGGGATAGCCAACAAGGAAGGAAAGCTGTTTGGTGTCAAGCTTACCGGAGCGTTCCCTGTTGTCGACAAGGGTGACAGATCAAGATCGCTTAAGCTTTCCGGAAAGGCTCTGTTCCCGCTTTCGGTGGCTTTGGCAGCAAAGCTTTCGGATGACTTTGAAGGAAGGCTCAAGATAGCTTTTTCAGGCGGAGTGGATGCAAATAACGTGGAGGATATCTTCGAAGCAGGCATCTGGCCGATAACCATGAATACGACCATATTAAAGCCGGGCGGATTTAACCGCTTCAGACAGTTCTCATATACATTCAATGAGTGGTCATATAATGACCAGCACGGGACAAGGACGGGACTTTTGAGGAGGATTGCCGAGCGTGTCAGGGAGAATAATCACTACACCAAACCGGTAAAATCCGACTCCCAGACCAAGTGCAGCACCAAGATACCGCTTACGAACTGCTTCATCGCGCCCTGTGTCGAGGGATGTCCGATAAGGCAGGACATAACAACAAGCCTTGCACTTATTGACGAGGAGAGATATGCGGAAGCCCTGCGTGTGATAATAAGCAAGGATCCCCTTCCATTTACTACAGGCTCCATCTGCACCCATGAGTGTATGAGCAATTGTACGAGGATATTTTATGAAAAATCAGTCAAGATAAGGGAAGCCAATCTCATAGCGGCTCAGAACGGTTTTGAAGAAGTGATAGAAGAAATGCATCCCAAGCAGCCCGTAGGAAAGCGCCTCAATATCGCGATAGTGGGCGGAGGCCCTGCGGGAATGAGCGCGGCGTATTTTCTTGCAAAAGAAGGGCATAAGGTTACAATATACTGTGATCAGCCGGAGCTTGGCGGAGTGGTAAGGCATCTTATCCCTGATTTCAGGCTTCCTTCAGACAGAGTCGACAAGGACGCGGAATTCTTAAAGAGGATGAAGGTCGAAGTGCGTACCAACATTCATATTAACAGGATAAACGAACTTGAGGGTTTTGATAAGGTCATACTGGCATTGGGTGCGCCAAGAGTCCGCAATCTGGATATACCGGGAGTGACGGTGATCTCGGCCAATTCTTTTCTTGAAGATTTTAAGAAGAGCAGGGGCAAGCTTACTCCGGGAGCCAATGTTGTGGTAATAGGCGGTAACAATACAGCCGTAGATGCTGCAAGAGCGGCTAAACGCATTAAGGGAGTGGAAAATGTTTATATAGTATATCGCAGGAACAGACGGTATATGAAGGCAAATGATGAGGAACTACAGACGGCTATTACAGAGGGAATAGAGCTTATGGAGCTGCTCAATCCGTTTGAATACAATGATGGGTACTTAAGATGTCATACTACCGATCTTGGTGATAAGGATGAAAACGGAAGAAGGATGCCATATGATACGCAGGAGATAATGTCGATACCCGCCGATACGATCATCGCTGCCGTGGGAGTCCGAGTTGATACTGATTTTTACAGGGATAACGGGATAAATACGGATGAGAAGGGACTTCCGGTACTTAATCCGGAAACATATGAGACAAGTATACATGACGTATTTGTTGCAGGTGACGGACGTGTAGGTGCTTCATCTGTTGTTGATGCGATAGCGGATGCAAGGAAGGTTGCAGATGCGATCCTGAATGAATTCAAGGATATGGTCAGAGATGAGGGCATGGGATACCGCATGACAAGGTCAAGATCGACAGATGCTCATAGTGTGATGTATCCCGGAGAATACAGAGGAGGCGGAAGGCGCAGCAGTGATAACAGGCTAAGCGGCCTGTACGCCAAGAAAGGAATACTCAGGGAACCGCATTACCGCAATGACGGCGGGCGTTGCCTTGACTGCTCGAGACTGTGTGAGAATTGCGTGGATGTATGTCCTAACAGGGCCAATGTTGAGATCAGGGTACCGGGTAATCCGATGCCTCAGGTCATACATATAGACAGGCTGTGCAATGAGTGCGGCAACTGTGATACTTTCTGTCCTTATGAAGGAGCGCCGTATAAGGACAAGTTCACCCTGTATGATACTCTGGAGGATTTCCGAAAGGGCAGGAATGAAGGTCTGGTGTTCACACATGACGGTTCGGCGTTTACGATACGCGTTGCCGGAAAGGGCGGGGGAGTGAGAGAATTCTCGGTAAGCCGCATAGAAGCTGCTGAGTTTAACGGGATAAATACCGATCTGTGTAACCTGATAGCGACGATTTACCAGGATTACAGATATCTTATAATCTGATAAAATGAATCATTTTAATAACTGAGCGTAAAGCCTGCAATGAAATAGCTGCCGGTTACGAACCATGAGGCACCGACCTGTTTGTAATCTTCACTTAGCAGTATGTTGCGGGCTTCTCTTATTTCCATCAGTCCCTCCATAACAGTAGCGGGAGTATAGGTATATTCCTTGTACGACTGATTTTTACTGAACCACATTCCTTTGGAAGCATCCCAGACAGGTACGACCGAATTCCTGGCAGGAACGACAAAGTATTCATTCTTGACATATCCCTGCGGGCTTACAGAAGTAAAGGGACGACCGTCGGATCTTTCCTTATATACGGGATACATTGAATATTCGCGTGCACGTACATCGGCAGCCACGCACAGGCTGTAATTCTTTGTGAGCGTGCCGGTACCGAAGTTGGTTCTCTGGGCGTTAAGCTCCTTTATAAGAGCATCGCACATATCGTTGTCGCAATATCCCATTACAGGTTCCAGTGGATCTTCCACATCAAAGAACTGAGGCGCAGACTCGGTTGAATCAACATCGTCTGAAGAGGGTGCTGAAAAAGCGGGAGTGGGCGTTATCTCGGAGCTAAACTGGTCGTTTGAAGCCTCATCATACGGAGTACGTATGAAATTGATGTCCCTTCCTTTATCCACAGTTCCGCTGACGGAGATCGGTTCAGGGGCGTTCGCGGGTTCAGCTGTTTCCGCATTATCCTGAGCCGCCGGATCTTCATTATTATTCCCGTTACAACCGGTGATCGCTATTGATGTGATAAGCATCAGTACCAGGACTGATCTGAATTTTATGTGTTTCATATTTATACTCCCGATCTATTCCCCTAAATTTAAAACAGTCTATTATATACGAAAGCCCCAAACCTGAATATGGGATTTTCAAACCGCCGCTTAACACTCTTTAATTCCTTGCGTATCTCTATATGCTGCGGACAATGCTGCTCGCAGCGGCCGCATGATTTGCACAGTGAAGCAGCGCTTTTCTGCGTCTTCAGTGATGTGCACATAAGGTATTCCCTGACTCCTACGAAATAGTTATCAATGTAGGAAGTATTATAGCAGGCAAAGGATCCCGGAATGTCGACACCGAAAGGACAGGGCATGCAATATGCACAGCCTGTACACGGAACCTTAACCTTATTGTTGATGACTTTTTTAGCCTGTTCGATAACAGCCATGTCTTCTTCGGTAAAAGAACCGGTTTCGACTTCTGATGCGATCCTTATATTTTCCTTAAGCATTTCCATTGAATTCATGCCGGATAATACAACGGATACCGCAGGTTGGTCCCATAACCAGCGCAGAGCCCATTCGGCAGGAGAATATCCGCGTTTTGAACCTGCAAACGCCTGCACCGCCCCCTTTGGAAGATTGTTGACAAGACGTCCGCCGCGAAGCGGTTCCATAATGATAACAGGGATACCCTTAGCGTAAGCCTCTTCTACGCCTCGTCTTCCGGCCTGTGAATTCTCATCAAGATAGTTATACTGAACCTGGCAAAAATCCCATTTGTATGAGTTCAGCAGTTCCAGAAACAGTGACGTGTTTCCGTGGAATGAAAATCCTATCTTCTTTATCTTGCCGCTGTCCTTAAGATCATTGATCCACTTTATAGCCCCGCGTTCCACAAGGGTGTTCCACGTCTTAAGGTCAGGAAGCATATGCATGAGGTAGTAATCCACATGATCTGTCCTAAGGCGGGCCAGCTGCTCGTCGAAATGCTTCTGCATATCGGCAGTATCCTTCATCATGTAGTGAGGAAGCTTAGTCGCGATCTTTATCCTGTCGCGGAAACCGCACTTCTCCATTACGCGGCCGAACACTTCCTCTATGCCATTGTAGATATAAGCCATGTCAAAATAATTAACGCCATTGTCTATGGCATAAAGAAGCTCCCGTTCAATCTCTTCTTCATCGAACGAGCCGCCCTTTTTCGGAAATCTCATACATCCGAATCCTAAAATGGATAAGTCGTCATCTGTCCTGTATTTCATATAGTCTCCATCTTCTTATCTCGGATACGGAGCCTGTCCGTGATAGTATGCATTAAACGCTATAACATTGGCCATATCAACCGCATGAGCGCCATTGGTAGCAAGCACTGCATTATACGCTGCCTGATTGACCAGTGATGAATTGTAGATAGCCTGATTGTTGAGCGCTGTCGCGTATATTGACTTGTCAGCGTAAACTGCCGCATAAATAGGCTCGTTCATTAAGGTAGCCATATATGTCGAGGCTTCAGGCAGTGTTGTTGACTGCGCCATCTGATAGGTTATCAGCGCATTGATCTGAGCCAGCTTAACAGAAGCGGCGTTAACGGCAGTCTGAGCGTTGGTTATGCTGGATTGCGAGGCTCCGCTGTTTATCAGCGACTGCAAATAATTATATTTATTCCTGAAATCAAGCTCAGCAGCATCGGCGCCATACATGGATCTCAAAAGTTGCGCATGGGAACCGGCCTCAAGAACGTTATATGCGGCCTTGACCTCTTTTGCCGGTACAAATACAACGGCGGCAGCCAACACGCATATAGCAATTATCAGTTTCTTCATGATGTTACTCCTCTCTCGTATAAAATGTTTTTACTCTTTCTTCTATTTAAAAACGTTGTTTACATAATTATCGGCATAATTATATCAGATGTTTAGTGCAAAATCACGCGTTTTCAATGTTTTTCAATGTTTTTTCGATGTTTGGAGATTTTTTTGAAAAAATTTAATTTTTTCCATAAAAAAGAATTGCCGTGACCGTATCTATATCAGATGGCGATGAAAGAGCCAAAAAAAATGAATCTTAACATCAGGTAAACATATTAAAAGGGAGGTTTATTATGAAAAAGAGACAGGTGATAGCGATTTTAACGGCAGCAACAATAATTACGGGAAGCGTTATAGGATGCGGAAGCATGAGATCGAAGCATACATCTACAGCTCCTATGGAAGCAGCTGACTCTGCAGAGGTTTATACTGAAGAGGCTCCTGCAGCAAGTGATGAGGCTGCAACAGCAGATTACTACGAAGAATATGACAATGATGGATACGGATATGACAGCTATGTAGATAACGGATATGAAGCAGGAACTTATGATGCAGAGGTAGAGGCCTATGCTGAAAGTGCTGATGAATATCTGAATTTCGATGCAGTTCAGGGAATGAATTCGATGACGGCAAAATCTCAAGAGAGAACGTACGGCAAAGACTCATACTATGATGGCCTGTATGACGAATACAAAGATGACAGAAGGGAAGAAAATGATAAGGAAGGGTATCTTGGAGAGATTTATGATTACAGCTGCATTCCCGAAAGCGTGAACAGGGAAGAATACTCAAAGCTCGAGGAACAGGGCTACCGCTCGGTGCTGAACAGTCCGCTCTCTACCTTTGCAGCCGACGTTGACACTGCAAGCTACAGTAACCTCCGCCGCATGTTAAATGACGGATATTCAATATATAACCTTCCAAACGGCAGTGTACGCGTGGAGGAACTGATCAATTACTTTAACTATGATTATAGTGGACCCAGAGGCAGTGAGCCTTTTGGCGTAAATACGATGATCTCCGACTGCCCGTGGAACAGCCGTGCCAAGCTCTTAAGCATCGGCCTTAAGACTGAGGATATTGATTTTGCAGATACTCCGGCATCAAATCTGGTATTTTTGATCGATGTTTCGGGCTCGATGAGCGATTATGACAAGCTGCCGCTTTTGCAGGAGGCTTTCGGGATGCTTACGGATGAGCTGACCGATAAGGACAGGGTAAGCATTGTGACCTATGCTAACGGCGTTGATACAGTACTTGAGGGTGCAAGAGGCAATGACAGCAGAAGGATAAAGAGAGTGCTTAACAACCTCTTTGCTTCCGGTGGAACAAACGGCGGAGCAGGCATTGAGACGGCATATAAACTTGCAGAGAAGAACTTTATCAAGGGTGGAAACAACCGTGTGATCCTTGCAACTGACGGAGACCTTAACCTTGGCGTTACTTCGGTCGGCGGTCTTGAGGAACTTATAAGCATGAAGAAGGAGAGCGGAGTGTATCTGTCGGTTCTGGGTTTCGGTACAGGGAATCTTAAGGATAACAGGATGGAAACGCTTGCCGATAAGGGCAACGGTAATTATGCATACATTGATTCCGTAAGGGAAGCACGCAAGGTGCTCATCGATGAATTAAGCTCGAATATGCTCACTGTCTGCAAGGATGTCAAGCTTCAGGTTGAGTTCAATCCCGCCTATGTAAAGGGATACCGCCTTGTAGGGTATGCGAACAGGACCATGGCTGCTAAGGACTTCAATAATGATAAAAAGGACGGCGGCGAGATAGGTGCAGGCCATGAAGTGACAGCGCTTTATGAACTGATACTGAACGATGAATACGAAGCAGATGATACGGATATAGACGGATTAAGGTATGCAGATGAATTCAGGAAAGCTTCAGGAAAGTCATCTAAGAGAAACAGAACTTCTCTTGACAGAAACAGTGAACTCCTTACACTCAGTATCCGCTACAAGAAGCCGTCGGAAAATAAGAGCAAGCTGCTCACCTACCCTGTGACATTTGCTTGCTACACAGACAGCCCATCTAATGATTTTATGTTCCAGAGTGCAGTAGCTGAGTTCGGACTAATCGCATCAAACAGCGAATACATGGGAAATGCAGACATACATAACGTGATCGAAACCCTTGATACGATACGTCTTGATGATGAATACAAGCAGGAGTTCAAAGACTTGGTTGAATATGCACTTGCATACTAGGTCCCGGTTGAAATATAAAATCTGAATAGATAATGAATCAGCCCCGCGGAAGCGGGGCTGATTTAATGGGGTTGATTTAATGAAAAGTTTTAAATATTAAGGTTTGATCTCTTTGAGGATGAAAGTCTTTCCGGCATCTTTGGTTATGAGAGTAATTGTATACTCGGTATCAGCACCGGTATTTTCATCATAAAGAGATTTAAATTCTTTTACTGCTGCGGGGTCGACCGTTGCGGTTATCTTTTCGCCTTCTTTGTATCCTGCATCATCAGTACCGGTTACGATAAGTTCACAGCTATACTCATTGCTGTCGCTATCTTTCTTATCAGAGCTTTCAGATACGGAAGCGATGCGGGCCGTAATTGTCAACTCTACTTCATCAGCCGTCTCTTCTTCATCTGCGGCCTTAAGTTCCAGAGAATCCATTGCCTCTTTCGCCGATTCGGACCTGAAGCTGTTCTTTTTGGATGCGCCTGATAAAGCGGTATGTATATCTCCTGCGGCCCCCTCATCATAATTTTCATAAGATTCGGCAGCGTAGGTCTCAGCCGGTGCAGCCTCTTGTGCAGTTTCCGCATAGTCATAGTCATCTGCTGCGGCTTGTGCAACAGCTTCTTCATCTGCTTCTTCAGCTTCTTCCATAGCAGCCGGAGCTTCACCCATTGCCATAGGAGCCTCATCCATTTCTGCAGCCGCATCAGCTGCAGCTGCGTTATCAGCCATGGGAGCTGCCGATTCAGCTGTTGCAGATGAATACTTGCCGTTGGATGCAAGCTTTGTTATCCCTATGGCCGACAGTACTGCAACGCCGCAGGCAACGGCGGCAACCATTCCGCCATAACGTCTTGCAAATACGGCAAACCTGCTTTCTGCCATGCCTTTTGTTTTCCTGCGGTCATCCTTATCTGTTATAGCGCTGTTGGCTGTATTATCCGTATATCTTGGGGATGATGAAATATCTATAACCTTACTCTTTTCAGATTGCTGTAAGGTATTGTCAGCTTCTTTCAGGCCGGCTTCATACGCATCCACCCCTGCTTCGATCCTGCTCCAGAGATCCGGAGTATCATTTTCGGCGTATTCTCTATATTCTAATGAAAAATCCCTATTCATATCCGAACCTCCTTAACTGTTTTATTGCGTCCTGGTAATTCCATGTGACCGTGCCCATCGGCATATCCAGTGCCTGTGCTATTTCCTTGAAAGTCATATCTCCGAGCACCTTCATCGTGACTATCTGCCGGTATACGGGCTTTAGTTTTTCAAGTGCCTGACTGACGCTTAGGTCAGACACCGTCTGTTCTTCGGGCGTTGGCTCCGGTGAAGCAAGATACAGGGACGGTTCTTCTGTCCCATGTGTACCGCCGCTGCTGTCACCTCCCGATTCACCGTGGGACAAAAGAACCGTCCCCATGTCCCACTCATGTTTGTGCTTTCGGATGTGATCTATGGCCATGTTCCTGGCTATAGTGGCCAGATAGCCGCGGTGCCCCGAGCCTTCCTTGTATTGCCCTGATCTTTCCCATAGTTTTATGAAGAAGTCGGAAGTTATATCCTCTGCAGTTTCCCGGTTCTTCACGATATCAAGCACCACATGGAAAATGAAACTTATATAAGCTTCATATATTTCCCGAAGCGCCTGCCTGTCCTTATTACGCAGTCGTTCCATGGCTGCGTTGAACTGTTCGTCTGTCATTTTATTCCCCTATGATAGATACGTTTGAGAAACGTGTTTTTATGGATATTTACTAAGCCATTATACACATAATCGACCTGAATGTGCAAAAATGATTTACAGGTTGTGTATGCCCCGGATTTTTTGTATACTTAGGATATCTTATTTTGGGAAGGTATAAGGTGAAAAGAAAGATAATAAGCCTGATCCTGATAACGGCCCTTACGGCAGGAATATCCTTTGGATTTCGAAGCGATGAGGGATTGGTTGTTACAGGAAGGGATTACTACATAAGTTCAAACAGAGATGCTCTGGTTCTTGATAATGTCGAAATAAGCTCTCTGACAGCTGATGATATACTTACGGGATCGGACAGAGGCGATGCGATGCTGGAATCCGGCAACGATGACCTGATCCTTGGGGAAGATGATCTGATGGACAGGCCGGATGATGTTCTTGCGGGGGCAGGTGATGAAGACGCCGATATTCTGGCAGAGGAGGATATTGTCAATGTAGTTCCGGACGAGCCGGACAACGTAGTTGATACGGAAGAGGATAATTACTACGAGATCGAGCAGGAGTATGTCTATGATGACCGGCCTTTTGATGCTTCATATATAACCGGGGAGGGCGTCAACCGTATCCGTAAGGTTATTGTCGCTTATGCAGAGTCACTGGGCGGTACATTTATGAGCCCATATTATAAGGGCGGGCAGGCTGTGAGTATCCAGTGCTGCGCCTATGTGAACCAGGTGTGGAAGCATGTATTCGGTAAGGATATATACGATCAAGGAGTAATGACCACAACCTCTCATGAAGGGGAGACCATATATAATTTCCTGGACAGGACAGGAGCAAGGGCTGGAGATATCCTGTATGTACGTTATTGGAAGATAAAGAAGAATGACTGGTCTTCGCATTTCATGATCCTGCTTGATTATGACAGGACAGGGGTGTATGTTACAGACGGTTATGAGACTGATGAAGGAAAGTTCGTGGTGTGGCGTATAGATAAGAAGGCGCTTTACAGTAAGTCGAACTTCTTCAAGAAAACAGGCAGTGATAAGGAAAAGCCTCACAGCAAACACTGGTCCGGTAAGGATGGCAGTTTTTTCAAGCTGTACCGTATGCGGCAGGAAGAATGGTGCAACGTAGCCAATTCGGATTATAACGAATACGCTACCGATCCCATGGTAAGGTCAGTTTTCATACGTACCAACAGGCTTGAGGGCACATATACGATAAGCGCGATCGTTTATTCCAGCAACGGACTTGACAGGGTGCAGTTCCCTGTATGGACGGTTGCTGACGGACAGGACGATCTTCTGCCGTATTATGAGACTGATGAGGCTGCATCCGGCGAAATCGAAGGAATAGATGACGATATGTATCAAGTGACTTATACGGTCAATATAGCGGATCACAATCAGGAATGCGGCAATTACATGGGTGAAATGTATATGTATGACAACGAAGGGGTGCTCATTACTCACAGCCTTGACGCCGTAAATATGGATGGTGCCTCCGGAAGCATATGCGTGGATCATATCCCATGGAGTCTTGAGTAGAACAATTAGCGAGGTTTTTTCTCTATGATAAATGAATTGGATCAACGGGCCCTCGATTTTGCAAGGGCCCTGTGTAAATACAGTAATAAGGAAGAGGACTTTTTTGGGGAATTTATAAACAGGCTTAAGAGTTCTGAAGCATTGTACAGGGAATTCGTTTATTATATTGAACATCAGGACTTTTTGTGTGCGATGAACATTCAGGGGATAACGATTCCGGATATCCTTGTGTGGCAGGTTGACAAGTTCAAATCGGGTATCGACGAGGGAAGGTTCGAACTTAAGTATAATCCTGACGCAATGCTGTTTGCTGCCTTCAATACCATGTATGACGTGGAACGTGATCCTGATAAGTATCTTGAGAATTTCCGTACCGTTACAGGTTCTGATTACGAAGGTAAGATAAAGGACCACTAAACACAATATATCGCTGTATACACCTTGCATACCACCATATTTTGTGCTAACATTAGCAGGTATTCATATGATCGTGGATACCGGGTGGTGGTAGCATGTACGCGGCATTATTTATTTTATGGATAATCTTTAACGGAAGGTTTACGCCGGAAGTGGCCGTTATCGGCCTTATCGTGTCGGCGCTTATCTTCCTATTTATTTGCAGATTCATGGATCACAGCATCAGAAAAGAGAAGATGCTGTATCTTCTTATACCGTGGTTGCTCAAGTATTTTCTTATACTGATAACAGAGATAATCAAGGCCAATTTTGCAACTGCAGCTTTCGTACTTAATCCCAAGATAGAGGTGGAACCGAAGATAGTGACTTTTAAGCCGGATATTCATTACGGCTTTCTTAAAGTAGTGCTTGCGAACTCGATAACGCTGACGCCCGGAACCGTGACAGTGAATATTGAAGACGGTGAGTATACGGTGCATTGTCTGGATCCTGATCTGGCAACGGATATAGGTGATTCGGTGTTCATAAGGGAGATAATGAAGGCTCAGGACAGGCTCGATAAGGTTAAATAACGGGAGAACAGGATATGAATGCAGCATCAGGGGCGGAAAGTGCCCTTCTTTTGGGAATAATGCTTGTATATGCCGTGCTGGTGGTTTTAGTACTAATAAGGGCAGTTGTGGGACCGAGGGTAGCTGACCGCCTGATGGCGATAAATATGATCGGAACTATAGGCATCTTCCTTATGGCAGTGATATCAGTGAGGCTTAATGAGGACTATCTTCTGGATATCAGCATCATATATGCAATGATAAGCTTCCTCTCTGTAGTGATCCTTACCAAGGTTTATATGGGCGTGCATGAGGAAAATGTGCTTAAGAAATATAAGATCGAGCGCGAGAAGAAAGAAAGAGAAGAGAGCAGCGGGGACGATGATGAATGGGATAAGCTGCTCAATGGCTTGCAATAATGGATTCCCGGGAGAGATCAGATGGAATGGGTAAGATTTACGTTTGCTGCGATTTTTCTTATATTCGCAGCGGTAATGGAAAGCATAGCGGTATTTGGAGTATATAAGTTCAAGTTCGTGATGAACAGGATGCATGCGGCGGCAATAGGTGATACGCTGGGCCTTATGCTGGGAGCGGTCGGGCTTATCATACTCAAGGGACTCTCATGGTTTTCGTTGAAGATGGTGATCGTGGTTGTCTTCCTGTGGATGACTTCGGCGATTTCCTCACATGTAATAATGCGTATGGAATACAGCATAGATGAAGAGGCAGTCAACGAAGAAACTGAAAAGATGCAGACAGGAGGCACGCAATGAATTTTTTCATCCTTATACTTGCATTGTTCCTGACAGTGTGTGCGATAGCAACATGTATGCATAAGACGCTGCTTACGTCAATCATCATATTTATGGCGTACAGTACGATAATGAGTCTTGTCTGGGCGCTTCTTGAGTCGCCTGATCTTGCGATAACGGAGGCTGCGGTCGGTGCCGGAGTCACATCGGTGCTGTTTTTTGTAACTCTTAAGAAGATACGGGCAGTGGAGACAACAGAGATAGCAGAGGGGAGCGAAGACAAGGAAGAGGCGCGCAAACAGGGTATCGGAGCGGAATATAAAGGTTAATGCGATATGAGCAGAAAACGCAGTGACTACAGGTCAACTTTTTACAGCAGAATAGAGAACTTTGTTAACGGCAAAGAGGAATTCCTTCTGTATAAACCCTCAGGCAATACCGAGGCCAGACAGCTGGAGGCGCTTGAGGAGGAACTTACGGAAGCAGCCGACCTTTTGGATAAGCGCGAGGCTCAGCAGAGGCTTCAGGACAGCACGGAACCGCTTGATTTTCTGAAGAAGTTCCACAGGCTGTACGGCATTATAGCAGCCATCATATGCCTTACCATGATGATCCTGCTCATGTCGGCGGTATCATGGCTTCCGCGCTTTGGGAATCCATCGAATCCGGCTAACAATGAGGTCATAAAGCGTTATATTGAGAAAGGCCAGGAGGAGACAGGAGCAGTTAATATCGTCACAGGACTGATCCTTAATTATCGTGGTTTCGATACGATGGGAGAGACTCATGTATTGTTTATCGCGGCAAGTTGCGTGATGATCCTGCTTCTTATAGCTGAGGGGGAAGAGAAGAAGTCTAGTTATGCATTTGACCGGTATATGGAGCCCAAGAACGATATCATAATCCAGAAGGCTGCTAATTTCATAGTGCCTGTCGTTTTTGTGTTCGGGATATATGTTATTTTGAATGGACATTTATCTCCCGGCGGCGGATTTTCCGGAGGCGCTATCATTGGCGCGGGAATGATAATCCATGTTTCTGCGTTTGGCTTTAAGAAGACAGGCAGGTTCTTTAACGAACACGTGTATAAGGTAGGCAAAGTCAGCGCCCTGTGCTTTTATGTGTGCTGCTTAAGCTATTATTTTTATATGGGTGCGCACGGATATGACAATCATATACCGCTTGGAACCCCCGGAAATATATTAAGCAGCGGACTCATACTGTTTATAAACATGTTTGTCGGAACTGAAGTGGCATGTACCATGTATGCTTTCTATGCGCTGTTTAGGAAGGGAGGATTGTGATGTTTGGTCCCAACCTTTTCCATAATGCATTTTCGCTGATATCGGTCATCCTGTTTTCAATCGGGTTTACGGCGCTTATGCTCCATCGCAACCTGATTAAGAAGATCATAGGATTCAATATAATGGATACGGCCGTATATCTTTTCCTGGCGAGCAAGGGTTATATTGAAGGACGTAAGGCACCGATCATTGTTGACAACGTGCAAAGTGTAAGTGCATATATCAATCCGATCCCTGCAGGTCTGGTACTTACCGGTATAGTCGTGTCGGTATCTGTTACTGCACTTATGCTGTCGATCACGATAAGGCTTTATGAAAGATATCATACACTGGATATAGATGAGATATCGCTGCGTTCAAGGAAGGATTCACCGGGACGCAGCAAGTATAATAAGACGGTCAAGGATGATGACGATGAGGGGGATACTGCATGAGTTTTATTGAGAATCTGGTCCCTCTAAGCATAATCATCTGTCTAGGAGGCGGTATTGCCTGCTCGGCGATCAAAGGGCATGCAGCAAGGCGTCTTACGATCATTCTTTTGTGCGCAGTAACCGTAATGAGTGCCTGTGTGCTGGCTTATACATTGATCATCGGACACGAATTTGTATATGTGATGGGCAGGTTCCCGGCTCCGTGGGGAAATGAACTCCGGGCCGGATGCCTTGAGGGCCTTATGGCGCTGTTTTTCTCGATCATCATGCTGCTTTCGATAGTCGGGGGTATCCGCGGACAGAACGATGATATAGCCATTGATAAGATGAACCTGTATTTCATCATGATCAATCTCATGATGAGCTCATTGCTTGCCCTGGTATATACCAACGACCTGTTTACCGCATATGTGTTTGTCGAGATCAATACGATGGCAGCATGCGCCCTTATAATGATAAGGAATAACGGACATACGCTGGTAGCGGCGACCAAGTACATGATAATGAGCCTGCTTGGTTCCGGTCTTCTTCTCATCGGTATCAGCATGCTGTATACGATAACAGGCCAGCTTCTCATGCCTAACATCAGGGAAGCGGTTTCAAAGCTTGATGCTTCGGGAGAATATGCGGTTCCGCTCACGGTCGTTATCGGACTCATCAGTGTTGCACTCGCCATAAAGAGCGCATTGTATCCATTCCACAGCTGGTTGCCGGAGGCTTACGGATATTCGACGGCGTCCTCTTCGGCCATACTGTCTTCCTTGGTGAGTAAGGGATATATCTTCCTGCTTATCAAGATCTTTTACAGGGTGATAGGAATGGATGTTATGGTGGACCATAAGATCACCAATATACTGTTTATCTTCGGCATCATCGGCATGATCATGGGTTCGGTGACAGCCATAAGACAGAGTGATATACGCCACTTGATAGCCTATTCATCCATAGCACAGATAGGTTATATCTATATGGGTATGGGACTTGGAAGCACGGCCGGAATGGTAGCGGCGCTCTTTCATATCATGAGCCATGGCGCGACAAAATCAATGCTGTTCATTGCGCAGCGCGGTCTTGTCGAGGTATCAAGGCGCAGCAAGAATTTCAGCGATCTTAAGGGTTCGGGCTACAGGAATAAGCTCGCGGGATTTGCTTTTGCCGTGGGAGCTTTCTCGATGGTCGGCGTACCGCTGCTGTCGGGTTTTACATCCAAAGTGTATTTTGCGGAGGCGGCAATAACGGCTGTTCATTCAAAGATGTGGATAGCCATGATCACTCTGGCAATAAGTACGATACTTAATGCGATCTATTTCATACGGGCCACGATATCCGTTTATACTCCGCGTAATATGGATTACAGGGATCCCGGTTACAAGCCTGCGCAAAATTCAGCGATATCGCTTGTATGTTTTGTAGTACTTAATTTCTTCCTTGGTATATTGTCGTATCCTATAGCATATACCATACAGACAGGACTTAAGGTATTTCGATAATAGCTTTTGAGGAATGTGATAAATGATCATTTGGAATCTTACCAAAGATATTCCCATATTGTTCAGAGCAGATGCATTGGGGCTGCTGTTCTTTATACTTACTGTGACAATGTGGGTAATGGATCTGGTATTTTCAATTGAATATATGAAGCATGAGAAGCATAAGAAAAGATATTATCTTTTCTATGCTCTTACACTTGTTTCGATGGCAGGAGCATGTCTTGCTGGCAATCTCATAACGATATATCTTTGCTATGAATTCATGTCGATCCTGTCCCTTCCTCTCGTACTTCATGAGCAGACAGATGAAGCACTGGCAGCAGGCAGAAAGTATATCTTTTATTCGATAGGAGGAGCATTTACGGGTCTTGCAGGCTTCTTCTTCATATATGTTTATGGAGATACGCTTGACTTTACGCCGGGCGGTGTGCTGAACATGTCAATGCTTGCTGGACATGAAACAGCCATGCTTATCGTGACCATGCTTGTTATTATCGGATTTGGCTCCAAGGCAGGTATGTTTCCCCTGCATGCGTGGCTCCCTACGGCGCATCCGGTGGCTCCGTCGCCCGCATCTGCTTTTCTGTCGGGCAATATCACCAAGATGGGCGTCCTTATGATAATAAGGTTCGTATATTACCTCGTTGGGCCTGATCTTATCAGGGGGACATGGGTGCAGTATTCGTTCATAGGACTCACACTGCTCACGATCCTTATGGGATCGATGATGGCATATAAGGAACCGCTTATGAAGAAAAGGCTGGCATATTCAACAGTCAGTCAGGTAAGCTATGCGTTATTTGGGATCGCGCTTTTAAATCCGGTCGGTCTTATCGGCGGACTCATGCACGTTGTTTTCCATTCGCTAGTTAAGAATACGCTGTTCCAGACAGCCGGTGCGGTCATCCATATGACCGGTTTTAAGAAGGTGAGCGAGTATAAGGATATAGCGCGTAAGATGCCTGTGACGATGTGGTGCTTTACACTTGTATCGCTTACGCTTGTGGGAGTACCTCCGACGAGTGCTTTCTTGAGCAAATGGTATCTGGCAGAGGCTTCGCTTGGTTCGGGACTTGCGGTCACTTCATGGCTTGGTCCGCTTGTGCTCATAATAAGCGCATTGCTTACAGCAGCTTACCTGCTCGGTATAACGCTCAAGGCATTCTTCCCGGGTGATGAATATGATTATCCCTGTCTTAATAAGAAAGAGCCCAACCTGTGGATGCTTGTGCCGATGCTCATTATGACGGTTCTTGCAGTGCTTTTCGGTATATGGCCGGGAGGGATCATGGATATTATCACAGGCATAGCCGGGTCGGTATTATGAAATCAGTAATATAAGGAAATGGAAATGAACAAATTCTGGATACTGCTTCCAATTATATATCCGCTGATCACGGGCGCCATACTTCCGCTGTTCAGATTTAAGGAACGAAAGAGCCGTAACATATATACGGAAGTTGTTACGATCATTAATTCCATATTCGTATGGATGCTCCTTACAAATGCACCGGAGGGAACATTCCGCGCCCTGAACCTTGCGGGCGATCTGGAGATAACGTTTCATATAGACGGCTTAGGTTCCGTGTTCGCAGGACTTGTGTCAGTACTCTGGCCGCTTGCGACTTTATATGCGTTTGAATATATGGAACATCTTGGCAAGGAGAACACTTTCTTTGCTTTCTATATAATGACCTACGGCATCACCATAGGTATAGCATTTGCGGCCAATCTTATGACACTGTATATGTTTTATGAGATGCTGACCCTTGTTACACTGCCTCTGGTAATGGCCGGTATGAGCAGGGAAGCGATAATGGCAGGACGTAAATATATACTGTATTCAATGGGCGGCGCTGCCTTCGCATTCATTGGCTTCATATTCATATTTACATTCGGAACCTCAATGAATTTTGTTCCCGGCGGCGTACTTACAGGCGCGGGACTGGTAGGAAGGGAGAAGCTCATGCGTTGGGTATATGTGCTTGCCGTAATGGGCTTTGGAGTCAAGGCTGCGATCTTTCCGTTCCATGGATGGCTGCCTTCGGCATCTATCGCACCTACGCCGGTTACAGCTTTGCTTCATGCGGTTGCTGTTGTAAAAGCAGGTGCTTTTGCGATAATCAGAATCACTTATTACAGTTTCGGAGCTGATTTCCTTCACGGGACTTTTGCGCAGTATATTGTAATGAGTTTTGCCATAGTAACGATCGTATATGGTTCGGTAAGAGCGTATAGGGAGCCGCACTTGAAGCGGAGGCTGGCGTATTCTACCGTGAGCAATCTTTCGTATATAATATTCGGGGCTTCGCTTATGACGCCGCTTGGGCTTACGGCGGCACTTTCCCATATGATATATCATGCTGTCGTTAAGATCACGCTGTTCTTCTGCGCTGGCGCGGTTCTATGCAAAACGCACAGAGAGTATGTACGTGAGCTTGACGGACTGGGAAGAAAGATGCCTGTGACTTTTGCCGCATTTACGATCGGTTCGCTTGCAGTTGTCGGGATACCACCGTTACCCGGCTTTATCAGTAAATGGAATCTGTGTACCGCCGCCGTAAAAGAAGGGTCGGGATGGGCTTATGCGGGCGTGGCAGCGCTTTTAGTTTCAGCGCTGTTTACGGCTCTGTATATGTTTACCATTGTGATAAGGTCGTATTTCCCCAAGGCTGATTTTGATTATAAGACACTGGATGGAGTTAAGGATCCTACCTGGCAGATGTGTCTTCCGTTTGTTGTATTTGTGGTTATGATCGTGCTCCTTTCCTTTACCGGTTCGCAGCTTATAGGTTATTTTGAAAGTATAGCCGAACTGATGGCGCGATGATCGCATCAGTAAGTATTTTGAGGTATTTGTAATATGCTTCTTGCATTATGCATCGGCCCGATGGCCGCAGGGATAATCGCATATTTTACAGGACGTGTCAGTAAGACGGCAAGGGATTATTTTGCTGATGTGGTAACTGTCCTTGAAATCGGACTGTTAATACATGTATCGTATCTGTTCATAAACGGGCAGCAGGTAGCGTTTTGTGCAAACAAGCTGTGCGGTCTTGGAATAAACCTTAAGCTTGACGGATTTCGTATCATATATGGTCTCGTCGCAGCATTTATGTGGGCTATGACTACAATATTCTCGCGGGAATATATGGCGCATTATCCAAGGACCAACAGATATTATATGTTCTTTCTGATGACGCTCGGAGCAACAGTCGGAGTGTTCCTCTCGGCTGATCTGTTCACCACGTTTTTGTTCTTTGAGATCATGTCGTTTACAAGCTATACCTGGGTGGCGCATGATGAGACCAGGGAATCCCTGCGCGCGGCAGAGACTTATCTTGCCGTGGCGGTGATAGGCGGAATGATCATGCTGATGGGGCTGTTCCTTATGTACAGTATTACGGGAACACTTAAGATGGATGAACTGTTTACGGCAGTTACGGATGCTCTTAATGCAGATCCATCACTTAAGGGAAGGGTTTATACAGCCGGCGCCTGTATGCTTATAGGTTTTGGGGCAAAGGCAGGTATGTTCCCTCTTCATATCTGGCTTCCGAAAGCTCATCCTGTAGCACCGGCACCCGCTTCCGCACTGCTGTCGGGAATACTTACAAAATCCGGTATCTTCGGAGTGCTTGTTATAAGCAGCGAGATATTCCTTCATGATAAGGGCTGGGGATTTATGATCCTTATCCTCGGTGTGATAACAATGTTTGGCGGTGCACTGCTTGGTCTTTTCAGTATAAACATTAAGAGGACACTGGCCTGTTCTTCCATGTCACAGATAGGCTTTATACTGACAGGAATAGGCATGCAGGGACTTCTTGGTGAAGAAAATGCGCTTGCGATAAGGGGTACCGTACTCCATATGATAAATCATTCTCTAATCAAGCTTACGCTGTTCATAGCTGCAGGTGTTATTTATATGAACCTTCATGAACTGGATCTTAATAAGATACGGGGTTTTGGCAAGGGTAAGAAGCTGCTTATGATCTCTTTCCTTGTGGGAGGCCTTTCGATAAGCGGTATTCCGGGATTTTCGGGATATGTGAGCAAGACACTCCTGCATGAATCAATAGTTGAATATATGAATGAACTGCAGGGAACAGCAGCTTATGGCACATACAAGTTTATAGAAGCCGTATTCCTGATAACAGGCGGCATGACTCTTGCATATATGACGAAGCTGTTTGTGGCAGTATTTATAGAAGATACGGCTGGAAATGCACATGATCTTAGTGGATTGGCAGATGCAGAAGGTATTTATCCTGATCCTGAAGCTCCGGAAGGTTCCGACGGACATAAAGAAAGCGGAATCACTTATATGAACGGACAGAGTGCTTTTACGCTTACCGCATCAGCAGCGGTGCTGCTCGTCCTTGGTATCTGTCCGTATAGGCTGATGGATAGGGCAGCATCCTTTGCCGGCTCTTTCATGCATGGACAGGAGCTTAATGAAAATGTGGATTATTTTGCTTTTTCCAATCTTAAGGGCGGTATCATATCCATAACGCTGGGAGTGCTGATTTATTACTTCGTTATAAGAAAACTTCTGATGCATAAGGACGAAGAAGGCAATAACGTATATATCGATGCGTGGCCGGGGTGGCTGGATGTTGAAAACCTGATATACAGACCGCTGCTCCAGCACATAATCCCGTTCATGCTTGCGTTTGTATTAAGGATATTTGACAGGATGGCCGATCACATCATTTCGCTGCTTAGCCGTACACTTTTGCGCGAGGTTGAGCCAAGACGTCCGCTGCTGTATGGTAATATCTTTACACGCGCGCTAGGTGTGATTATGGACAGGTTTGTGGTAATATTGAATAAGACGGTACGCAGGAAGAACCCCAGATATATCAATTATGAGCAGAAGCTCGCATTTGGGTTTGAAGAGGTGCTTAAGACCTCGAGGCTCACGTCAAGAAGCGTTTCCTTCGGACTGATGATGTTCAGTATCGGATGTATATTTACATTGATCTATCTGATAGTTATGCTGCTTATCCACGTAAGATCGTAAGGGATGTAGATAATGGACATAGAAGAAGTATTAAAAGAACTGGATTCATTGCCCGGCGGAGAAAATTCCCAAAAGACGGGTGAATTTATCGAGGATAAGATCCGGCTAGCACATGAAGAAGGAGACAGTTCCGCCGAGCTTACCCTGATCAATGAGATGATCGGCTATTGCAGGTATACAGGCAGGCATGATGACTCGAAAAAGTACGGTGAAGCCGCGCTTTTATTGTGTAAGGAGCAGGGCCTTTACGGACAGCTTCCGTATGCGACCACACTTCTTAATTTTGCAACAGCTGACAGAGCTGCAGGAAGATATGAAAAATCATTGGCCCGTTACAAAGAGGTCATGGAAATATATAACCGGCTGCTTAATGATGACGACTATCTGTATGCGGCTCTGTATAACAATATGAGCCTGTTGTATCAGGAAACAGGCAGGAATGAAGAGTCGGCGGAATATCTTAAGAAAGCACTGGATGTGATAAGCGGTATTGATGAACGTCGCGTCGAGCAGGCGATAACCCTTACCAATCTCGGGCAGGCATATATCAGATGTGAAAGATATGATGACGCGGCAGACAAGCTGGAGATGGCAGAGGACATATTTGAGGAACTGGGAGGAGATGATTTCCACTATCCGGGATGTTTAAATGCGATCGGGCAGCTGAATTATCTGAGAAATGAATTTCCATCAAGTGTCAGGTATTATAAAAAGGCGCTTAAGCTTCTCAAACGACACGTTGGCGAAGATAATCCGGCCTGCATGACAGTGCTAGATAATCTTAAGCAGGCAGAGAATAAGCTTGATGGCGGAAAAGATACTCATGAAGAGGTTCCGGATGTTGACGGGATAACCCTTAGCAGGAAATTTTATGAGGAATACGGACGTCCCATGATATATGAGAAGTTCCGTGAATTTAAGGATTGCATGACGGTCGGGCTTGCAGGCCGGGGATCGCAGTGTTACGGCTTTGATGACGATCTGTCGAGAGACCATGATTTTGGTCCCGATTTTTGCATATGGCTTGATGATGATGTGTACGATGAGATCGGGGATTCACTGCAAAAAGCGTATGATGACCTTCCGTCTGAATATATGGGATATAAACGTGTGACCTCTATCCCGCCTGACGGAAAACGTGTGGGAGTTATACGGACGAAAGAGTTCTACAGCAGGATACTTGATATAGAGGAAAACAGACTGGTTGAGTTCATGGATACAGAAGATCCGGGAATCATATATGATTTCTTTGCATCAGTAAAGGAAGAAAATCTTTCACAATGCACTAACGGATGTTTGTTTGGTGAGGGGCAGGATGATTTTATTAAGCTCAGAAATAAATTGTCCTATTATCCGGATACTTTGTGGAAGCGGAAGATTGCCGAGGAACTTCATTATTCGGCTCAGATGGGACAGTACAATTACATAAGGATGCTTAAGCGCGGCGAGAAGGTTGCTTCCGAAATAGCGCTTGCAGGATATATGGAGCATACGATGAAGCTGGTTTACCTGATAAACAGGAAATATGCACCGTACTATAAATGGCTGCACCGCGGTATGGCTGACCTTGAAAAAGCGGCGGTCATTATGGATATTTTTAATGCTGTGTATGATATGCCCAAGGGTGATGAACGCATAAGGATGACGACCGAGATTGTAGCGGGTATAATAATTGAAGAACTGGAGAGAATAGGAATGGCGGGGAATGTACCGCCGCAGGAAAGGTTTCTGGATGTATATTCACAGGTTATCAATAAAAGTACATTATAGAGGAGTAGAAGATTATGTCAGAGATCAACTTGAACAGCAACCTGAATTCGTGTATTATAGGCAACGTGCCAAATAATGGAGTAAAGGCGGTCAACAGCGCCCGCGATGCTGTGAATGAGATAGTGATGCTTGAGTGGCAGGCATTTGATAAAGTACAGAATGAAGGTGGACGCGCATCCTGTCAGGATGACTGGCCGACGTTTTCCATAATGAGGCAGAGTCAGTATGATACTTGGACTGATGAAATGCTGGAATCATATATAGATGATTTTTATTCAGCCAATGAACAGGGATGGAATCTGATAACAGAGAAATATGCCCGTATGGAAGAGAGTACGGCACCGGAGGAATATCTAAAGATCAAGGATGCACTGCCTCCGGTAAGTGACACCAAGAAGGCGATCGTTGACCAGATAGCAGATATCCAGGTCGGATGGATGGAAGAATTCGCCCTTAAGTATCCCAAGGCAGCAGGCAATGCAAGGAAAATACATTCATCCGAGGATACGCCTGTTGATACATCTTATGAGACGTACCTCAGAGGTGAGATCATGACTTATTCTGACAGGACACTGGCGTTGTACGGACAGTTCATTGTCAAGCTTGCAGGCATGGGTAAGAATCTGGCATTTATGATCATGGATAATACGGCACGTGCATACGGCTATGAGGGACTGGATGCGCTGGAGGCCAGTCTGTGATATGATATTGCCGGTATAAAACATTTAGATGAGAATTTTTGATGAGCGATAAGACGACAAGTGCAAACGATAAGAAAATTGATAAAGAAAAGACGGTAAAGAAGAGGGCGGCCAGGAGCATTGTTGCACCGCGCATTGAAGAAGAAGGGAACCATTCAGTTACATCAAAGAAGGATAATTCCTATATCCCGGGTACGCCTAAACCTTCCAAGCCTGTGAAGAAGACCGTTACGGTAGCTTCACCCGCACCCGTCCATACGGAGCCCGGAAAAGCACGTACTCCAAAGGTTATCAGTGCACCTGTGGGCGTTTTAAATGAAGATAATATAACAGTTGCAGCCAAGAAGAACAAGACTGTGACTATGGCAACCGGATGGCCTGATCGTCCTCCCAAGCCACGGGTTCCCGAGAAAAATATAAAGCCTGAAACAAAGACACCGGTCATTCCTCAGGATCTTATAAGGCCGCAGATGACAAATTCGAAGCCATCTTTGCTTGATGCTCTCGCAAACAGTATCAGTACTGATATATCAGACCCCATACAGACGGTGCAACCAGTACAACCAGCGCAGCCGGCACAGCCTGCGCAGGATAAGGAGGTTGAGCAGAAGCTTGATGAGTCCCTTAAGAAAGTACAGGAGTCTCCCGCGGAAGTTAAGAAGGCTGAAGTAAAGGAACCGGAGGGATCGGTATCCCGGAAGATAGTAAAGACGGTTGTTACAACTACGACTACTACAACGTATGAACCTGTGACGGAAGAAGAGTATAGGAAGATAACAGAACAGGTTCAGGCTGATAATAATACACAGACTACAGTTGTACGTGAGGTATATCCTCAGGGCGCACAATTACCACAGAGAAGTCAGAATAGACAGAACGCACAGGTGCAGCCAAGGCCCTCGCAGGGCTTACAGCCACGGCCTGTAGCTGCACAACCGGCTATGCGGCAGCCACAGCCGGGGAGAGTTCCCGAACCTGTGATTAATAAGGCAGCGGTACAGGAAGGCACAACTCCCGGCAAGCCTGTCGGCGGCGCAGTTCAACAACAGCCACGACCGGGGCAGCCACCACGACCGGCAGTCAAACAGCCCCCCAAAACAGTACAGCAGCCCGGAACTGCAACAGTTCCGCAGCCGGTACAGCCTGCGCAGGCTTCCGCGCAGGTAAAGCAGCCGCCTTCGCAGCCATCATCAATTATAGGTACAATGGAAGGTTCTGCAGCACCGAAACCCATGACAGCAATGGACAGGCAGCTTAAAGAGATAGAGAAGGCACTTGGACTTTCTCCGGATACTCAGCAGCAGAATAACATGGCTAATTCTACAGGAGCAGATCCACAGGCTCAGACTCCGAATTCGCAGAATCCTGCAGTGAATCCCGTACCGACAGTTGTCCCTGCAAATATGAATACCAAACCGGTAATGGATTCCCAGACAAAGAAGACTATGGAGTATATGATGCTGGGTATAGAAGCCCTGATCTTTGTGGTGATCCTGTGTGTCTGTATAAGCATTTACCAAAAGATCAAGAACAGGGATTATGCAGGCGGACCTGATGATTCCACATATGAAGAGAATTATGATGAATCGTATGATCCTTCTGATGACGTCGGTACAGAGTCATTTGATGTGGAACAGGCAGGAGCCGGTGATGAGCTTACTACGAACAACGAATTTGATGACAGCGATATGCTGGCTGATAACAGCGAAGGCGAGGGTTCGTACGCGTCATCGGATTCGGTGGATGTTGAAAACGACAATTTCTCACTGCGTTGTACAAACGTTACGGTGACTTTGGATTCCGGCGGTAATCCGGCAGCGCTTATTTACTTTACTTTTACCAATAAAACCGGCAACCAGTTGTCAATGTCGGATGTATTTCCGCCGAGCGTAACCCAGAACGGCGAACCATGTGAAACTGATGTATCCCTTGAAGAATATCCGGAAGAGTTCTATAATAAAGATATGCAGATTTCCGACGGATCTACGCTTGACTGCTGTTATGCAGTTTCTCTTAAGGATGCGGTATCACCTATAAGGCTTACCATATATGATAACTATGAGACATTTACCGATGTGGGTACAACAGAGATTGCTATTCAGTAGTTTTTACAAAATATGCTTTATTTTTAGTTGGTATGTGATATTATAGTATAGTATTATTCAGTATTCTATTAATGGAGGGGAGACAGATAATATGGCCAGAAAAAGAAGGAAGAAGAGAACCAGACAGTTGCTTATGATCGCAGCGGTAGTATTTGTGCTTGTGATAATCGTTGCGCTTGTAGTGTTGCTGCTGAAATCATTTAAGACTCTTAAGTCAATAACATTGACTCCCAATTTTGCGGAGACAGAGCTGGATGTCAATCAGGATTATGTATTGTCCGTAAAGGGAAATCCGGCGAAGGCGAACCTTAAATCAATAGAGTATGTGGTTGATGATGCCACGGCTACCTTCCAAAAGGGTCCTGAGTCAGGAATGGCTGTTCTTCACACGGGCAGCGAGGGCGTTGTTACCGTTTACGTGAAGAAGGATAAGATAGAGAGTAATAAGATCACATTCCAGGTTGTTGATCAGGCCAGAAAAGCTGAAGAAGAAGCATTGGCGGCACAGAGGGCGGCTGACGAGGCGGCTCAGGCGGCAGCAATGGCGGAACAGGTTGAGGAAGAAGTCGAGGTTACAACAATGGTCATGGTAACAGGCGATAATGTACGTATGCGCGCAGAGCCTAATACCGATTGTGAAATTGTGACTACCTGTAAGAAGGGTGATTCATTTACCAAGATTGAGGCAGTAGATGACTGGACCAAGATTGATTATAACGGACGCGAGTGTTATATAAAGTCGGAATTCCTTAAGGAAGTATCACCGGAGGAAGCTAATCAGGCACAGCAGGTTGAAGAGAGTACTACCGCTGAGGAAACCAAGAAGGAAGAAAAGAAGACAGAAGAGAAAAAGCCTGAAGAAAACAAACCTGCTGATAACAATGCTAATACTAATGCCAATACCAATACACAGGCGGCAGATGCTCAGGCTGCAGCGGATGCAGCGGCCGCAGTACAGGCAGCGGCAGATGCAGTGGCACAGGCGGCTCAGGCAGCGGCAGCGAATACTGTAACGATCCAGTGTAAGGATGGTCCGGCGCAGTTCACCAAGGCAGAACGCGATTATTTTATTGCCACATGGAGCTACACCGGAATGGCAGAAGAAATGATGGCTCATCATTCGGCAGACGAGTTACATACGCTGTATAACAATACTCATTGACAAGAAGCTAAATGCTGTGATATAAATATTTAGTCGGTCTGCTGACCGGCTATAGGGGATTGGTCAAATGGTATGACAAGGGTCTCCAAAACCTTTAGCGGGAGTTCGATTCTCTCATCCCCTGTTCCTTAATTGGTCCGAAACGCCCATTATAAGCGGTGTTTCGGATCTTTTTATTTCTCCAACTGTTCAAAAGCACTCAAAATGGCACTCAAAAGCACTCAAACTCACTGCATTATATAGTTAGTACTGTCCTATGGCTTTCTCAATAGCTTCTGCCTTCTGATCTGCTGTCCTATTATCAAAATAATAAAATCTACGTGTTGTAGTGATATCAGAGTGGTGTAAGATTTTGATTGTAATTTTATCTTTCAGGATTATTGACGGCACCAATGAGTGCTTTTATAAAACTATGCGCTCGCAACCAAATTTAACAAAAAATAGCAAAATATGTAAGCTTCGCTTGGTAGACAGGTGGAGCATACTTTTTTATGATTGAGAAAAATGTTAAGATATTTGGCAAAGGTGGTAGAAATATGAGGAAGGTGTGCTTGGATAATATTCGCTGGATAACAGTAGTGCTGGTTGTCATCTATCATGTAATCTACATATTCAACGGTGTAACACAACGTGGCATCATCGGACCTTTCAGTAAACATCAGCCCCAGGATACATATCAGTACATTGTATATCCTTGGTTCATGTTACTTCTGTTTGTGGTATCCGGCATGTCAGCCAGCTATGAACTAATTAAACGAACAGAAAAGGAATTTATCAGCGTAAGGACGAGAAAGTATCTTGTACCATCAACAATCGGCCTTCTGGTTTTCGGCTGGATTCTTGGCTATTACAACATGCTGATGTCTGGTGCATTTAATTCCATGAACAACGTACCGGGGCCAATCCTTTTCCTGATAATGGCAGTCAGCGGCTCAGGCCCTCTGTGGTACGTTCAGATGCTTTGGCTCTTCAGCCTGATACTGGTACTGATCAGAAGGATTGAAAAAGACAGATTCTATAATATCTGTGGTAAAGCAAATCTTTTGACACTTATACTTCTTGTTATACCCGTATATGGAGCGGCGCAGATACTTAACACACCGATAATTGTGGTATACAGATTCGGTATCTACGGACTGGGCTTTATGA
>JAFXVI010000024.1 GCA_017524595.1 Lachnospiraceae bacterium
ATACGCGTATCATGGAAGGTTCGACGGCAGAAGCACTGTCACTGGATCGCAAGGCTGCGCAGGTTTTAAATGACAGGAAACAGGAAGACAGCATGCAGAACGCGATGACAGGACAAAACTTTGCACAGGCTGTGGCTGAAAACGGAGAAGCTGTTCAGAATGCCGCTGAATTTACTCCATCTTATGTGGATAATGAAGATATATTCAGACAGGTAACAGACAGTATTAAGGTAAACATTACAGAAGATGCGACATCAATGGAACTTCAGCTTCATCCGGCGAGTCTTGGAACGGTTAATCTTCAGATAGCTTCGAATGGCGGAGTGGTAACGGCACATCTCCTGGTTCAGAATGAGGCTGTCAAGAACGTGCTGGAGGGTCAGTTGGTTCAGCTTTTACAGACATTTGAAGAACAGGGGCAGAAGGTTGAGGCAATAGAGGTTTCGGTCGCGGGATATGATCTTGACAGAAGCCTGAATCAGAATGACAGCAGTGGTGCTAACGACCGGCAGGAACGCCGGACCGAAGGAGTAGGACGTACTGCAAGAAGAAGGCTTAACCTTAATGAGCTTGAAGAAGAAGATTATGAAGAACTGACCGAGGAAGAGCAGCTTGCAGCTGAAATGATGAGTGTAAACGGCGGCAGTGTTGATTACCTGGCATAGTACAGAATATAAAGAAAGGAGTGATAGTATGAGTTTAGCGGCACCGGTAGTAGACGGAAAGGTGGTCCAGAATACAACGGCTGCAAACGGAACCGGAGCAGCAAAGGAGACCAAGGCTAACAGTTCAATGGATAAGGATTCTTTTCTCCAGTTGTTGGTAGCCCAGATGAAGTATCAGGATCCCATGGAACCGCAGTCAAATACCGAATATGTAGCGCAGTATGCGCAGTTCTCGGAACTTGAAGCGATGCAGAATCTTTCGTCTAATATGGATCTGCAGAGAGCAACCGGACTGGTTGGTAAGGAAGTTGTGGTCAAAACCACCGGAGCTTCGGGAGAGCCTGTATATACGCAAGGCAAGGTAGATTTCGTTTCAAGCGAGGGAAGCAAGGCATACATGACGATAAATGGCAAGAAATTTAGCATAGATGACCTTGATTCAGTCATGGATGATGAGTACCTTAATGCCACGAGTTTGGCGACATCATTTATTACAAGCCTTAACAAGCTTCCGAGAGTTACAAGCCTTACATCAGAGTATAAGGATGTGATCCAGAACCTCAAAGATGTATATAATGATATGTCAGTATACCAAAGAGGATATCTTGGAGATGACAATATCAAGAAATACAAGGAGTATGTTGACAGGATGGATCAGATTCTTGCAGCAGAGAAGAATTCCGCTGAGAATAAAGCGGCTGATGAAGAAGAAAATGCATAATAACAGTTCTGTCAAGGAGGAATACCGATGAATACAGTAAACGGACAATTCCCTTCCATTGAACAGGTAGCAGGTAACTATTTAAAGCGGTCGGGCGGAAGGAACGATGCTGTTGAAAAGAATGATAAGAGCTTTGCCGATGTATTTGACAGTCTTAAGTTCTCAAAACATGCATCACTCAGGCTTCAGGACAGAAACATTGAACTGTCGGAGAGCCAGATCGACAGGCTGAATGCAGGGATGCAAAAGGCAGGCGAGAAGGGAATCAATGAATCACTGGTACTAATGGATCAGATGGCTTTTATAGTGAATGTGAAGAATAATACTGTGATCACAGCACTTAATGATCAGGAAATAAAGGATAATGTCTTTACTAACATAGACGGAGCCATCATAGTGTAAGGGCCGGACCTAAGGGAGGCCCGGTATCCCGGAATGATAGATGGGATACATATCATAAAGGAGGGTCAATAGTTATGATGAGATCACTTTTTTCTGGTGTTGCAGGTCTTAGAACACACCAGGGCAAGATGGATGTAATAGGTAACAATATCGCTAACGTAAATACGGTGGCATACAAGTCAAACAGTGTGACTTTTCAAGAATTGATGTATCAAACTACGTCGAATGCGTCGGGAGCGAATCAGGAGACGGGACGTGCAGGCATCAATGCCAAGCAGATAGGTCTTGGCGTTACGACGGGTGCGATCAACACAAGTATTACTACTGCCGGTGCTTCACAGTCAACCGGTAATCCGTTCGACATTCAGATAACAGGCAACAGCTTCTTCATTGTAAATGACGGAGCAAGTAATTATTTTACTAGAGCTGGTTCGTTCTATGTTGACGGGGCGGGCAATCTGGCCATGACCAGTAACGGATTCAATGTTATGGGTTGGCAGGAGGATCCCAATGAACCCGGCACCATTAAACAGGATACTGTAACGCCTCTTAAGATAATGTCACCCGCTAATATGGTGTCAGAACCTGAGCAGACGACTGAGGCTTATATTACAGGTATCATTGATAAGAATTCGACAGGTGTTTCATCGAAAGATGGACAGATTCTTAATATATCTTTTTATGACGAACTGGGCTATTCATACGTTGCAAAATTTGCATTAAGGGATTACAAGGCCGATGGTTCTCCTATGGGAGAAGGCGAATACAGGATGACGGTTGCAGATCTTATTGATTCAACAACTAATGAATCGATCATAGGAGAGCATCCGGTTGATCTTGGCGGAGCCCAGGAGATCACGCTTAAGTTTGATACTAAGACCGGTGAGCTTATCGGAATAAACGGAGGCACAGATCCGGAACAGAAAATTGCGATGGGTGTCCAGATGGATAGTATGCAGAGTAAAGTAAATATTGCTTTCGATACCGTCACAATGTATGATAATAATGGTACTTCAACGGTTTATGGTGCGGCAGGCGATTATAACGGCAATTACGCAGGACGTAAGGTCGGAGATATGTCCGGTGTGGCAGTTCAGCAGGACGGTAAAATCTATGCTACTTATGACAATGGTACCACTAAGCTTCTTGGTCAGATAGCCGTAGCTTCTTTTTCTAATCCTTCGGGTCTTGAGAAAATAGGAGAAAATCTGTATCAGACAACAATGAACTCGGGTCAGTTTGACGGTATAGGAAAGGATGTCACAGCAGACGGAGCAGGTGCATTTAAGACGGGTGTTCTGGAAATGTCAAATGTCGATCTTTCGCAGGAATTTACGGAAATGATCACCACACAGAGAGGTTTCCAGGCTAACAGCCGTATTATAACTGTATCGGATACTATGCTTGAAGAACTTACAAATCTTAAGAGATAGTGTTTGGATGTGATTTGTGGCGGGAGCTGCGCTCCCGCCACAAATTTTCTAAATTTCATAGACAAAAGGTGAAAAATCTAGTAAAATCTTTTAAAAGGGTTTATTATGCTTATTAGGTAGGTGGGAGTATTGGATATTGCTACATTGATCGGCGTAGTTGCCGGTTTTGCATTTATGATCATATCGATCGGACTTGGTGCTGACGGTTTTCCCGGAGTTATACGATTTCTGGATGCGCCCAGTGCGATGATCACTTTCGGAGGAGCGGCGGCAGCTATTTTTGCCAGCTACAGTATTGCCGATTTCCTTGGAGGACTTAAAAGCATAAAGATAGCCTTTAAGGGAGCATCAATGGATGCCGGTTCGGTGATACAGAAGATCATCGATCTTTCTAATGTTGCCAGAAAGGAAGGACTCCTCTCGCTGGAGGAGGCTGCCGGGGAATTGGACGATGCCTTCCTTCAAAAAGGCATAATGCTTATTGTAGACGGAACAGACCCCGAACTTGTAAGGGGTATAATGGAGACGGAACTGGTCAGTATAGATGGCCGTCACAGAACAAATATAGGTTTTTGGGAGAACCTCGGAGCGATGGGACCTGCATGGGGAATGATAGGTACCCTTATCGGTCTGGTTTTAATGCTTTATCATATGGATGACGTAAGTTCTCTGGGTCCTAATATGGCCGTTGCCCTTATCACAACATTTTACGGTTCGGTTCTGGCCAATTGGCTGTGTACACCTATCGCCACCAAGCTTAAATCGATCAATGACGGTGAAATGCATGTGAAGGAGATAATTGTTGAAGGTCTTTTGTCAATACAGGCAGGAGAGAACCCGAGAGTTATAGAGGAGAAGCTTAAGTCATTCCTTTCACCGAGCGTAAGGGGGAGTCTCGGTAAAGGAGAAGAAGGGGGAGAAGAGTAATGGCCAAGCGCAAGGCAGAAGAACCGCCGAAAGGCGCGCCCGCATGGCAATCGACTTTTGCCGACCTGATGAATCTGCTGTTGTGCTTTTTTGTCATGTTGTTCGCAATGTCGGATGTTGATAAACAGAAGTTTGAACTGATTGCTGCATCTTTCACTCAGAGCTTCAGCGTATTTTCCGGGGGAGCTCAGGCAGTGGGGGATGGTATTCTTATATCCAACGGAGTCAGCCAGCTTAATGAGCTTGATGAATATATGACAACAATGGGCCGGGCGGCTGAAGAGACGACAGAAGAGAAGGATAAATGGGAAGAGATAGAGCAGGAACAGCTTGAACAGTCCGAATCATTAAGCGAGATCATTGAGGAAGCCCTACAGGAGCAGAATCTTGAAGGCATGGTCGATGTTGACTTTACTTCTCAATATGTTTCGCTTACTCTTAACGGAGCACTGCTGTTTGATTCGGGAAGCGCCGAGATCAAGACTGAATCGTTGCCGATACTTGATAAGATAGGCGTGATACTACGTAAATATGGAAAAAGCATCATAGAGATAGAAGGGCATACAGACAATGTGCCTATACATACAAGCAGGTTTGCCGATAATAATGAACTTTCGAGTGCACGAGCCTTATCAGTGTTCAATTATCTGGTTGACAACAGTGGACTAGATCCAGCCATGGTAAAGCATACCGGCCGGGGTGAATATGTTCCTATAGCGGACAATTCTACGGAAGTGGGACGTGCCAAGAACAGACGTGTTGAGATAAAGATATATCATACGTTGAGTACATATTAAATGAATGGAGATATTTAGGGAATGAAGAAAAATCTATTGTCGGTCATCATACTGGCATTGCTTATAGTGAATGTTGCGTTGACCGGAATAATGATGTTTTCAACTGTCAGCGCCAATAAGAAGACAGTTGCGCTGGTAAACCAGATTGCATCCATACTGAATCTGGAAGTCAAGGCACCGGAAGGCGGCGAGGAGGCAAAGGAAATATCGATCCAGGATACCGAGACATATAATATAGCTGACGAAATGGTCATAACGCTTAAACATGGTGAAGACGGAGCCGATCATTATGCTATTGCTCAGGTATCATTATCAATAGACAAGACGGATGAGAATTATGCAACCCTGCAGCCGCTTGTTGAGCCTAATGAGAGTAAGATCAAGAGCGTTATAAATGATGTTTTCGGTAAATATACCAAGGATGAGGCTGCTGCCAATTCACAGGGTATTGCAGATGAGATATTGAATGAGATCCAGAAGATGTTTGATTCGAAGTTTATCTATGAGGTATATTTCAGGGATCTTAAGTTCCAGTAGATGCGGAGTCGTATAAATAAAAGAGTGAGGTGAGCTTAATGGGTGAGGTTCTCTCCCAAAATGAGATAGACAGTCTGCTACAAGCCTTAAGCTCGGGTGAACTGGATGCCGATGATATAAGCTCAGCCGATGAACGAAGTACCAAGAATTATGACTTCAGGCGTCCGGCCAAGTTCTCTAAGGAACATTTAAGGACACTTGAGATAATATTTGAGCATTATGGCAGATTGTTATCGACAAATCTGCCCGTATATTTAAGAAAGAATATTCAGGTATCAGTTGTTAATTCGGAAGCCTGTACTTTTTCGGAATTTTCTACGGCATTGGCTAATCCGGTATTACTGGGTATAGTAAGTTTCGAACCGCTTAACGGAAGTATCATGGTTGAACTGGCTGCAAACCTGGGGTTTACGATGGTAGACAGGATGCTCGGGGGTCCTGGTAATCCTTTGGAAAAAAGCAGGGATTTCTCGGAGATAGAGCGTACCATAGTAGATAAGATGATGGCGGTATGCGTGTCGCTGCTGAGGGAACCATGGAAGAATGTTGTAGACATCAGTCCTGTGCTTGAGAGGGTAGAGACAAATCCGCAGTTTGCCCAGATAATAGCTCCGAGTGAAATGATAGCTATAGTCACCCTTAATATCAAGATAGGAGATGTTGAGGGACTCATGAATATATGTCTTCCATATTTTACACTGGAAACAGTAATGGACAAGCTGAATACGAAGTATTGGTTTGCTTCCATGAAAGAGAGCAGTGATGAGGATTACGAAGAGTATATTGAAGCTATAATAAGGAAGGTGAGCATGCCGATCAAGGCCGTACTTGGAAAGAGTTCGATAACGGTCAGTGATTTTGTTAATTTGCAATGTGGTGATATAATTAAGTTGGGGTCTAAGGTTGATAACGAAATGGAAATATACGTGGGCAACCTTAAAAAATTCAAGGCATTGCCGGGTTCGGCTAAGGATTCGTATGCAGTGCGTGTTACACAAGTATTGAGAGAGGAGGAGTAGCTGATATGGATGGTATGCTGTCGCAGGATGAGATAAATGCCCTGCTGAATGGCATGATGGAAGGCGGCGATACCGGTGGGAGCGCGGATACGGCAGCGGATACATCGGATGCGCAATCGGTCGGATCATCTCCCGAACCCGATGAGAGCCTGCTTACGGAAGCCGAGAAAGATGCTGTAGGTGAAGTTGCCAACATAAGTATGGGTACATCAGCTACCACGCTTTATTCTCTCGTTAACCGAAAGGTAAATATTACAACCCCTGTTGTTACATTGGCAACATGGGGACAGATAATAGAAGACTATGAACGCCCCTGCGTGTTCATTAAGATCAAATATACAGTTGGACTCGAAGGGACCAACATCCTTGTTCTTAAAGAAGATGATGTTAAGATAATCACGGACCTTATGATGGGCGGTGACGGCACCAATATAGAGGGTGAGCTTGGAGAGCTACATTTGAGCGCCATTTCGGAAGCTATGAACCAGATGATGGGTTCAGCAGCCACATCCCTTTCTTCCATGCTTGGGAAGATGATAGATATCAGCCCACCGGAAGCAAGCCTCGTTGAATTAGGTTCGATAGACCCTGCGGATGATGTTTCTGCTTTTCTGCAGGATACGTTCGTTAAGATCACCTTCAGGATGCAGATAGGAGATCTTATAGACAGTAAGATAATGCAGCTGTATCCGGTTGCTTTTGCAAAGGATCTGTACAGCTACTTTATCGAAAATAAAGAACCAGAACCCGAACCGGCACCGCCGCCCGCACCGACGCCGTCGCCGGCACCCGGACCATCGATGTCCGCACCATCAATGGATATGGGTATGAATATGGGTATGGGCATGCCGGATGCATCAATGGGAATGGGAGCTGCTCCTTCACCTGGAATGGGTATGGGTATGTCTCCCGGCATGGGAATGTCACCGGGCATGGGAATGTCTCCCGGTATGGGAATGGGCATGATGCCCGGAATGGGTATGAATATGCAGCAGCCTATGGGAATGGCTAATGTAAATATTCAACCGGCTTCATTCCAACCTTTTTCAGCTGACATTAATGCGATGCAGAGTCAGGAGAACATTGAACTTATAAAGGATGTTCCTCTGGAGGTTACAGTAGAACTGGGACGAACACAGAAGTCTATCAGTGATATTCTTGATTTTGCGCCCGGTACCATTATTGAGCTTGATAAGATAGCAGGCGAACCGGTAGATGTTCTTGTGAACGGTAAGCTGGTCGCAAAGGGCGAGGTAGTGGTAATAGAAGAAAACTTTGGTGTAAGAGTAACTGAAATAATAAATTAAGTTAGGAGAAGAGAAAATGGCAAAGAATATTTTAATCAGTGATGACGCAGCGTTCATGAGAATGATGATCAAGGACATCCTCACCAAGAACGGATACAATGTTGTCGGTGAGGCAGAGAACGGGGCTCGTGCGGTAGAGAAGTATAACGAACTCAAGCCAGATCTTGTACTTATGGATATCACGATGCCGGAGATGGACGGTATCCAGGCGCTTAAGAAGATCAAGGAGAATGATCCCAGCGCACTCGTTATCATGTGTTCGGCCATGGGTCAGCAGGCAATGGTTATTGAGTCTATTCAGGCGGGCGCCAAGGATTTTATTGTAAAACCTTTCCAGGCAGACCGTGTTATCGAGGCTGTTAAGAAGGTCGTGGGATAAATGCTGTCCGCAGTGCTCACATCCGGCTCCATGGAAAGTGCCGCCCAGTTTCTGACTGTGTTGCTGATATTCTTAGCTGTATTGGCGCTCACCTATTTTACAACGCGTTTCATAGGTAAATATCAGAAGATGCAGATATATAACAGGAATTTCGAGGCTGTTGAAACCTACAGAGTGGCTGATGGCAAGTTCCTGCAGATAGTCAGAGTAGGCAGACGTTATTTTGTCATAGCTATAGGTAAGAATGATGTGAGTCTTGTTTCCGAGATATCGGAGGAGGACATTGATCTGAGCGCGGAAAATTCCGTAACAAATGACCGTTTTAAGCAGTTATTTGAGTCTGCCAAAGATAAGATAACAAAACGGGGCGATAAGCAATGAATATATGTTTGTTCCATAGAAGCAGGCCCGGATGTGTAATCAGATGCCTGCTTCTGTGCGTATTTCTGGTCATGATTGTGCCTCACAGGGCATTAGCGGCTGAAGTAAATGATATAGGGATAACAGATGAAAACGGTGTGAACGAGAACAGGACCGTGATCAATGATCCGGGTACTGCTGAAGATGCGAGCGATCTGAGAGAGCTTAATGTGTCCAATGATCTGACCCTGACTTACAGGGATGGAGAGGGCAACCTTTCCGGTACGCTCAGGATACTCATAACCCTGACGCTTATCGCATTGGCTCCGACAATCGTCATAATGATGACGAGTTTCACGCGTATTCTGATAGTGATGCACTTTGTAAGGTCAGCACTGGGCACTCAGTCAGCACCGCCGAATCAGGTTCTGATAGGATTGTCTCTGTTTCTGACTTTTTTTATTATGAATCCTGTCATAACACAGATAAACGATACTGCGGTCAAGCCGTTTGAAGCTGGGGAGCTTTCGCAGACGGAATTTCTGGATACGGCAGTACAGCCTCTACGCGAATTCATGTATGGGCAGACCCAGACCAAGGATGTGAGACTGTTTCTTGATATTGACGGAATCGAGGCAGTGGATAATATAGATGATATCCCTACACGGGTTCTTGTACCTGCATTTATCATAAGCGAGCTTAGGACTGCATTCATTATAGGTTTTCTGATATATATTCCTTTTATTGTTATTGACATGGTAGTGGCGTCAACACTTATGTCCATGGGTATGATGATGCTTCCGCCAACAACTATATCCATGCCATTCAAGATACTGTTGTTTGTACTTGCCGATGGTTGGAATCTTGTTATAGGGAATCTGGTAAAGACATTTTATTAATAAGGGGATAATATGACAGTAGATAATGTCGTTGAGATCACGAGGACAACTCTATATACGATCATCCTTACTTCTGCTCCCATGTTGCTCATATCGCTTGTGATAGGTCTTGCGATTAGTATATTCCAGACAGTTACGTCAATACAGGAGCAGACGCTGACTTTTGTTCCCAAGCTTATAGGTATTTTTGTCATGCTTATGATACTGGGACATTGGATGCTTAACAACATGACGGATTTTATGACGGAACTTTGGTCTAATTTTGCATTATATATCAGGTAAACGATGATAGATCTGAATTTTTCCTATGAATATTTGGAATACTTTCTTCTGATTTTTATAAGGATAAGCTGTTTTGTTGTAACAGCACCATTTTTCTCGATCAATAATGTACCGAGAAGAGTCAAGGCAGGATGGAGTTTTTTTCTTGCATATATCATGTTCGAGTCTATGCCGGTACATGATATTCCTGCATATAATACGATATACGGATATGCAGTGATGGTCTTAAGAGAGGCAATAACCGGACTTATGATCGGATTTGGGGCTAATATATGTAATTCTGTCATTAACCTTGCCGGAAGGCTGGCAGATATGGAAATCGGAATATCAATGATTTCTCTGTTTGATCCGACCACAAGGGAACAGAGCGGTTTTACTGGCGTTCTGTATCAGTATTCCATAATGCTGATCATGATGGTTACAAACCTGCATCATTATTTCATCCGTGCTCTTGCCGAAACCTTCACTATAGTTCCTGTAGGGCGGGCGGTATTTAATTCAGATAAGATAATGACGGTCATCATACAGTATCTGGATGATTATGTATCCATTGCTTTCAGAATATGTCTGCCGGTAGTGGCAACGATAATGCTGACAAATGCTGTTCTTGGCATACTGGTAAAGACTGCGCCGCAGATAAATATGTTTTCAGTGGGTATTCAGATCAAGCTTTTTATCGGTCTTGCTTCGCTGATGATAACCATAAGTGTTCTTCCGAGTGCTTCAGAATTCATATTTAAAGAGATGAGGGTAATGATGACGGCTATGGTAAGGAGCCTGACTTAGAGTAGAGAGGGGCGTATGGATCTGCTTTTTGGATATGATCTTCAATACTTTGCCAAAGAGGGTCCCGGCGGAGAGAAAACCGAGCCGGCTACCGACAAGAAGAAGAGTGATGCGAGAAAGGAAGGTCAGGTAGCAAAGAGCAAGGAACTATCCGGTGCTATTTCCCTGTTTGCAATGTTTTTGATTCTGAAGATATTTATAGGCAGTCTCGGCACATCATTTTTGGAAGTTTTTTCGGTTTCATATGCACATATACCTGAACTTACCAGTGTGCCTGACGGCATGGTGATACCAAGGGAATATGCGGGAGTGATGAACCAGATAATAACAAAGATGCTGATGATGCTGCTTCCGTTTCTGGCAGCGGCATTTATGATAGCATTCATGGTTGATCTTGTTCAGGTGAGATGGAAGCCTACGGCAAAGCCTCTGCAGCCCAAATTTAACAAGCTTAATCCAGTCAATGGTTTTAAGAAGCTTTTTGGGGTTGATAAGCTTATAGAGCTGATCAAATCACTTCTTAAGCTTATCGTTATAGGTTATATGGCTTATTCGACCCTTAAAGATCAGGCTGCCCAGTTGTTTTTATTGTATGACATGCAGCTTATAAGCGCACTAAAGCTGTTTGGCGATATAGTGATCAATATGTCGCTTAAGATCTGCGCGGTGTATCTTGTTATAGGTATAGTTGATTATGTATATCAGAAGCATAAGTTCAATGAAGATCTTAAGATGACCAAGCAGGAAGTCAAGGATGAGTGGAAAAATGCGGAAGGAGATCCTGCGATCAAAGGTAAACAAAGACAGAGGATGCAGGAGGCTTCGAGACGTCGTATGATGCAGGATATCCCGCAGGCAGATGTGGTCATAACAAATCCTACGCATTTTGCAGTGGCTATAAAGTATGATCCCAATACAGCGCCGGCACCTTACGTTGTAGCCAAGGGAGAGGATTTCCTGGCTGCAAAGATCAAGGAGGAGGCTGGAAAACACGGAATTGAAATAGTTGAGAACAAACCGCTGGCAAGGATGCTTTATTATAATGTGGATCTGGGAGCGCAGATCCCGCAGGAACTTTACAGCACGGTGGCTGAGATACTGGCTGTTATTTATAACAGGCGGGAGACCGAAGCGGCTTTAGCATAAATGATCAAGGGAGGGAGAGGAGATGAAGATAGGAAGAGCTGATCTGGGCGTAGCACTGTATCTTTTGTGTGCCTTTGTTTTCCTCATCATACCGATCCCGTCAACTTTGTTAGATGTCTGCCTTGCGCTTAATATGTCGGTTGCTTTTGCGATACTGTTTAACTCGATGTTTGCCAAGGAAGTTCTGGATATGTCGTTTTATCCTACCATGCTGCTCTTTACGACTTTGTTCCGTATATCTCTTAACGTGTCATCGACAAGGCTTATTCTTACCACGGGGTCTCCGGGAAATGTAGTTGAAACATTTGGAAGCTTCGTAGGTGGTGGCGATCTTGTTATGGGCTCTATAGTTTTTATCATACTGATAATCGTTCAGTTCATGGTTATAAACAAGGGTTCGGAACGTGTCGCTGAGGTAACGGCTCGTTTTACATTGGATGCAATGCCTGGTAAGCAGATGGCGATCGATGCCGATCTGAACACGGGCGCAATAACAGATGAGGAAGCTAAAAGACGCAGGGATAAGATACAGGATGAATCAAGCTTTTTTGGTTCCATGGATGGTGCTGTTAAGTATGTAAAGGGAGATGCAACAGCCGGCCTTATCATTACTGCAGTAAATATAGTGGGCGGCATAATAATGGGTATGACCAGAGGTGGTCTGGAGTTTCAGGATGCACTTCAGAAATATGCGATACTTACTATAGGTGATGGTCTTGTATCCCAGATTCCTTCATTGGTAATATCGCTTTCAACAGGTATATTGGTAACCAAGGGCGGTAAGGAAGCTGATTTTGGAAGCGTGATCGTAAAGCAGCTGTTTGGCATGCCAAGAGCTCTTTATATAACTGGTGGAATATTGGCTTTTCTTGGAATATTTACGCCTCTTAACCTGTTGCTTTTTGTGGGATTTGGCGCAATATTTGTAGTATGCGGCCGAATGGTAGCAAATACGCTTGAGGAAGCCAAGGTCGAGGCTCAGGTTGATGAAACAGAAGTTGAAGCCGAGGAGATCAGAAAGCCTGAGAATGTGGTTTCGCTTCTGCAGGTTGATCCGATCGAGCTGGAATTCGGATATGGTATCATTCCACTTGCAGATGTCAATCAGGGCGGCGACCTGCTTGACCGCGTGGTTATGATCAGAAGACAGGTTGCACTTGAACTCGGTACTGTAGTTCCGATAATACGATTACGTGATAATATCCAGCTTAATCCAAATCAGTATATTATCAAGATAAAGGGTATACAGGTTAGTGAGGGTGAGATATTGTTCGATCACTATATGGCTATGAACCCGGGATATGTTGAAGAGGAGATATCGGGTATTCCGACATTTGAACCG
>JAFXVI010000025.1 GCA_017524595.1 Lachnospiraceae bacterium
ATGGTGAAAGGTATGCCAAGGCCTGCGGTATCGCCGCCGGTTGACTGCGGTACGATGTAAGCCTCACGCATGAAGCCTGTACCACTCATAGTACCTGCTGATGCATCAACGGTATCAAAGATAACTTCAAGGAAGTAACCCTTAATATCATCGTCGCCGTACTTCTCCTGCATAGCCGCCGCTGCCAGCTTCTCATACAGCGGGGATGAAGGATCTGCGTAGTAAGGATCAATCTCTGCCTCCGGCTCATATCCTGAATGCTTGAAAGTTGACTCCCCGAGAACATTCTTTGATGTTTCGGTATCAGGATTGAGTGACTTCGACAGATCATCGTTATCACGTCCGAGTGCTTCCCATGCAGTGCTATTGAAGGAAGCAAAGAACATAAGTCTATTACGATCAAGTTTAGCCATGCTCTACACCTCCTTATGAAATAGTCACAGCCCTGGTAGATTTGGTATAAGATACCGTTACCGAAGTCTGTGCGCCTACAGGGTTGATAGTGAAGGGTATGCCAAGGCCTGCGGTATCGCCGCCGGTTGACTGCGGTACGATATAAGCATCACGCTTATAGCCTGTGCCGCTCATTGTATCGCCGTTAACGGTACTGAAAATGACCTCAACAAAGTAACCCTTGATATCGTCGTCGCCGTACTTCTCCTGCATAGCTGCCGCCTGCAATTTTTCGTACAGCGGGGATGAAGGATCTGCGTAGTAAGGATCAACCTCTATTTCAGGTTCATATCCTGAATGCTTGAAGGTTGACTCACCAAGCACATTCTTACTTGTTTCGGTATCGGGATTAAGAGACTTTGATAAGTCGTCGTTATCGCGGCCTAAAACCTCCCAGTTTGTACCGTTGAAGGACGCAAAAAACATCAATCTGTTACGATCAAGTTTAGCCATAACTTATAGTCCTCCTATTGATTTATTTTATACCTCATTGCTATTTGGATCTGATACTTAGCGACCGAACTACCAACCTCTGCCGGATACGCCGTAAGCGTAGGCAGAATAGACAGCACCCTGCCATTCTCTATTGTCGGGAAGGTCCCGGCATTATTCTGCTGGATGATCCAGGTAATGATATCCTGATACCATCCAAGCACTAATAGATTCTGTTCAATATCAGCTCCATAATTCTCTTTCGATGCAAAGATAAAGTTTTCAGTCTGAATATCATTAAGGACACGCTCACCAAGTACATTCTCTCTATAGGAAAGAGTAGAAGGGCTTGAAAATATCGCATATTCTACAGCCTTTTCGGATGTATGGTTTATCCCGAAGTGGTTACTTTTAACTATCGACGGGCATTCTCTAAACCACAATCTTAATTGTTCAATATTATTGACCGAGTGCGACATTTCTTGCCTCCTCTATTATGTCCTGAAGGTGATCTGCCTTCATGCGCTCAAACCAAAACGATCCAGCAAGCGGATTAAGGTCAGTATTGTATTGCAACTCCCGTCCTGCGGGCTGCTTCTTACTGCCGGGCTTAGACCTCCATGTTATATTGCCCTCCGCATCTTCAATCGGGATGTTAGGACCGTAAACCTCACCGTAGTACATATAGTGAGCGTAAGGCCCCGGATAAACAACTTCTCCGCTCCCGATCTGTGTAGCGCCATACGCGCTCATTTCCAAGACTCCCATCTGCTTAGGCACATAAGGCTTGCAATAGTCTATCACTCTTTTATCTATGATCTGCTGTACTAAGCCGCCTTTTTCAAGGTTGAACTTTGCCAGCATATCAGCGACACTTCCAGGCATAAAAACCTTAGTATTGAATGAAAGCATTACTTACCAACCACCTTCCAATGAGGAGCCTTTGCCCGCCTGTCATCCGTGACAGCAAGGATTGTTACAATCTCGCCATATGAGGCTTGCAAATCAGCAGGCTTTAATCCCGATGGGGTTATCGCACCTTTGACGATGATATCACCGTTATCAAGTGTGAATACCTTAGTAGGATCTCCATCTTTGTATAGATGAGGCAAGACATAACTCTTATTGCTAAAATCCGCATCCGTAGGAATGCGGATAGTGTATTTATTCGCCGCTATCAGACCGGACTTATCAACGTTTGAAGCCACCTCACAAAACCATGAAACGCCCGTAATTACTGTAGGACAGTACACGTCGTATCCTGTCTCACTGTCCGTGCGCTTATTGAATACTGTTATAGTCTCATTACATAGTTTCATGCGTCCAACCCTCTGTATAAAAGCGGTACACCGTTATCATCCAGCACGCCGTAAAGCATTTCCGTTATGGTGTTATTCATCTGTTTATTAAGAGCGGATATCTGCTCTGACGCGCTACCATAACTCTCGGAATAGCCATCGGTATTAAAAGAGGCAAGCAGCGGGTTGTCTGCTATTGCATCCACGCCCGCTGCCTGATCTACCTTTATCAATGACATAATACACAGTTTCACTTCTTCCGGCACAACGGCCATTGCAGCTACCCTGATATCTGTCAGATAGTCTATGCGCTTCTGCGCCTTAAACTCGGCTATATTGAAAGCGTCCTGGGATAATGTACCGCCGTAAGCCTGATATTCGGCATATGACAAGTATCTATCCATATACGACACCTCCCATCATGGGATTAGCCGCGTGAGATAATCCTTGCAATCGGAATAGCCTTAAGGTTGATGAACTTCTTAGCTGAATCCGCCTGACCGTTGTTGACAAGCTCCCAGTTAGCACCGTTTTCAAGCTCTAAATCTGTAGGAGATGCAGTAGCCATAGATGCCTTTGTGAAGCTGATACCGTAAGGAGCAAAGCACTTACGCTGACGGCTGTAAAGAGTATCCTCACCGCCGTTAGTCTTAGGATCGCGATCCATCTCGTAAGGAACCTTAGCGCCACAATCTATGAACTCGATAGCACCGTTGCCAAGTACGAAAGTGGTGTACTTGTTGTATGCTACAGTTACAGGCTGTGTCTTAATGGTAAGAGCGATTGTTCCTGCGGTTGAAGTGATGTTAACGGTAGGAACGTTGCCGTAGTGGTCGGTCTTTTCAGTAAGGGTTATCTTTGCGCCGGATACTGCTGTGCTGTAGATAGCACTTGCAACTGCGTCTGCATCGATAGCATCCTTAACTGCTGATGCTGCTGCATTCTTAGATGCGCCGCTGGTTGAATCAAGCGTTACGGTAACGCCTGCAACAGTGATAACATCCTCTTCTGCAACAGTACCACCGATTGCAACTTCATATACGCCTGCGGTAGCATTTATGACCTCAACAGGCATACCGTCATCGATCAGTACAAGC
>JAFXVI010000026.1 GCA_017524595.1 Lachnospiraceae bacterium
AACTCTTGGCACCGGCGGTGATAAGTGCGACTTCTATATCCGCGTCAAAAAATAGGGCAGGACTTAGTCCGCCGGCTAAAATATGGGTATAAAGTTTAATTTGCAGTATTGACAATTATATAATACTGTGATAAATACATTATCGATAAAAGGATTATCGGAAATTCATTATCGATAATGTATTTTATTTGGAGAAAAGGATGTCAGTAAGAGATACAAGCATAGACCCAAGACTGATCCGGAGCGCGCGGGAGGAGTTCACCAGAAACGGATTCATAAAGGCTGACCTTAAGACCATCTGTGATAACGCCGGTGTGACAACGGGAGCGGTATATAAGCGATATAAGGGAAAAGAAGAACTCTTCTGCGCAGTTGTAAAGGATACGGCTGATATTCTTGACGGCTTTGTGGCTGTCCGGACAGATATGGATTTTTCCGGTATGACCGATGAAGAAGTTCGAAATACATGGAATATGGATGAGAAATTCATCCTGGATCTTTTCAGAACCCTGTGGAAGATAAGAGGTGATTTTTTTCTGCTGCTTGAGAAGTCGGCGGGAACGGCCTATGAAAAATACGGGCATGAATTCGCCCTGCGCATGACGGACGCATATATGCAGTACTATATGGAAGCAAAAAAGCGCGGGCTGGCGAAGGCGGATATTACAGTGGACGAAATGCACGTGCTCTGTTCGTCGTTTTGGACAGTGATATATGAACCGTTTGTTCATAAGATGACCTGGAAGGAAATAGAAGAGCATTGCAGGGTCATGTGCGGATTTTATGACTGGAAAAAAGCATTGAAAATAGAGTAACAGTTTATAAGCCGTCATAAGACGGCTAAAAAAATAATAATAGGTTAGCATAGTCTAACTAATCCAAGGAAAAAGGGAGGAAATGAAATGTTTAAGAGAGTAGCTCCTTACATCGGAGAATATAAGAAGTATACCGTGTGGGCCACGATAATGATGTGCATAGGAATCATAGCCAGTATCGTACCATACTTCTTTTTGTATCAGATTATCTCGCCGCTCACACGCGGAGAGCATATCGATGCTTCTTATATCCTGATAAGGGTTGTTGCAGTTGCAGTTTGTGAGATCGTTTTCTCGTTTTCCTACGTACAGGGACTTACATTTTCGCATATCAGCGCATATAACACACTTAAGAACCTCAGGGTCTCCCTGCAGGGAAAGCTTGAAAAGCAGCCGCTGGGGAATATAACAGAACTTGGTACAGGCCGTATCAAGAAAGTGTTTACGGATGATATAGATCAGATTGAACTTCTGCTGGCTCATGCAATCCCCGAAGGAATAGCAAATATCGCGATCCCCGTTATCATCATTATCCTTATGTTTGTGTTCGACTGGAGACTCGGATTATTATCGCTTGTTCCTCTTGTGATCGGAATGTTTGCCATGGGCATGATGATGAAATCGGGCCTGGAAAAGATGAATGCCTATTACGAGTCCGCCGCGAACATGAACAACACGATCATTGAGTATGTTAACGGCATGGAGGTGGTAAAGGTATTCAATAAGGACGGGGATTCCTATAAGAGATTCGGTGATGTGGTAAGAAGTTATCGCGACTTTACGCTTGACTGGTATAAGGTCTGCTGGCCGTGGATGGCGATATATTCAAGCGTTCTTCCGTGTCTTGTCCTCCTGATGCTTCCTTTCGGATCTATGATGGTTCTTGGCGGAACTATTGTGCTCGACAGGATGGTGCTTGTATTCTGCATGTCATTTGCCGTGGGTCCGTCGGTTCTGAAGGCACTTAACTTTGCGGGGAAGTTCCCACAACTTGATTATAAGATCGCAGAGCTTGAGAAGATGATGGAACATCCCCCCCTTAAAGAAGGAACATCTTCATTCAAAGGTTCTGATCTTAATGTCGAATTTAAGGATGTTCATTTCGGATATGAGGATACCGAGGTACTTCACGGTGTGAACCTTTCACTTAAGCAGGGAACAACAACCGCGCTTGTGGGAGAATCCGGAAGCGGAAAGTCAACTCTGGCAAAGCTCCTGGTGCATTATTACGATCTTGATTCGGGAAACATAACAATAGGTGGACAGGATATAACCGATATGTCACTTGAGACGCTTAATGACAAAGTGGCATTTGTTTCACAGGAGCAGTTTCTGTTTAACACAAGCCTGTATGAAAACATCCTTATAGGAAAGCCGGATGCCACGAAAGAGGAAGTGCTTAAAGCGGCTGAAAGAGCCCAGTGCAACGAGTTCCTTGAAAGACTTCCTGACGGTATAAATTCTCAGGCCGGAGACGGCGGTAAACAGTTGTCGGGAGGCGAACGCCAGAGGATATCTCTTGCAAGGGCGATCCTTAAAAATGCACCAATCATAGTCCTTGACGAAGCAACTGCATTTATGGATCCCGAGAACGAGGAGAAGATGAATGCAGCCCTCGATGAGATAGTGAAGGATAAGACCGTGCTCGTTATCGCCCACAGACTTTCGACGATAAGGAATGCTGACAAGATCTGCGTGATGAAGGAAGGAAAATGTATTGCTGCGGATATTCACGATAAGCTGGTAGATAACTGTCCGGAGTACAAAAAACTGTGGGATGCATCGGTATCGGCAAGCACCTGGAAAGTAAGGGAGGCGTAAAGTCATGTTAAAGATAATGCACAGACTGATAAAAAATACCGGAAAGTATAAGGGAAGGATACGTGCTTCTTATATAACAGCCTTCTTAAAGGGGCTTATGTTGAAGGCACCACTGATACTTTGTTTTTTATGTATCAGCTGGTTTATGCAGGGGCAGATGGATAAGAGTAAATGTATCTTACTTGGCATCGCAGTTCTTGCGAGTGTTATCCTGCAGGCAGTGTTTGAACATTTATCCAATGTGCTCCAATCAGCGGCCGGATATATGGTATTTGCGGATATGCGCCTGAGGCTGGGAGATCATTTAAGAAAGCTTCCAATGGGATATTTTACAGAAGGTAATATGGGGAAAATCAGCTCGGTCCTTGCTACCGATATGGTATTTATCGAAGAAAACTGTATGGGAGTCTTATCCGAGCTGGTGACCTTTATCATTTCGCAGGGGATCATGACTATTATGATGTTCGTGATGGATATAAGGCTGGGTCTGTTATCGGCACTGATCGTCGCGATATTTGTGATAGTGGGAAATCTTATGCTTAAGACCACCACGGAGCATTCGGTGATAAAACAGGAAGCAAGTGAGTCTCTGACGGAAGAGGTGCTTGATTTTGCTGAAGGGATAGGGATCATAAAGTCATACAACATGCTTGGCGAGAAATCAAAAAGACTGACGGATGAATTTGAAAAAAGCTGCAAGAAGAGCATAGATTTTGAAGTGGCTTACGGTCCGTGGGCGAGAGCTCTTTACCTGACTTTCGGTATAGGCACAGCGCTTGTTCTTGCATTGAGTGCTTATCTTTTTAACACGGGTGCGATATCAGATGTATATATGGTGGGCATGGCGCTTTTCCTTTTTGATATGTTTGTATCGATCAAGAGTTATTACGGACAGATGGCAAGGCTTACCGTAACGAATGCCAGTCTTGACAGGATAGAAGAAGTATTTGCCGCAGAGGAACTGGCGGATGATGGGACGAAAGAACTGTTAAGAGCTGATACGGGATCTGATCATGCAGAGATCGCTTATGATAATGTCAGTTTTGCTTACACCGATAAGGACGTCCTGAAAGATGTATCCTTTGAAATAAAACAGGGGCAGATGACAGCGCTTGTAGGGCCTTCCGGTGGAGGAAAATCAACCATAGCCTCCCTTTTGGCCCGATTCTGGGATGTTAAGAGCGGACAAATACTCATAAGGGGAGAAGATATACGAAATATATCTCTCGGAAGTCTGATGGATCAGATCAGTATGGTTTTCCAGAGAGTCTATCTGTTCCAGGATACGGTTTATAACAATATCGCCATAGGCCGTCCGGACGCGTCAAGGCAGGAGGTTGAAGAAGCTGCGAAGAAAGCAAGGTGCTATGACTTTATCATGCAGCTTCCCGAAGGCTTTGATACTGTTATCGGAGAAGGCGGAGCGTCATTGTCCGGCGGTGAAAAACAGAGGATATCCATCGCAAGATGCATACTGAAAGACTCACCTATCGTAATACTCGATGAAGCTACCGCAAGCGTGGATGCCGATAATGAAAGAGCCATACAGGAAGCAATATCTGAGTTGTGCAAAAACAAGACTCTTCTTGTTATTGCGCACAGGCTTAAGACCATAAAGGATGCAGATCAGATACTTGTTGTTTCCGGCGGCGAGATCATAGAACGTGGTGATCATACATCACTAATGGATATGGGCGGAACATATGCTCATATGGTTTCTTTGCAGGCATCTTAAATGTGCCATATAAACGTAATCCGGTAATAACTAAACAACTTAAGGAGGTTAATTATCTTTCGGATGATGGGACTATCATTTTTATTGTTTCCCGTGATCTTGAATTTATCACTCATACCTGTACAAAATTACTTGATCTTGATGAAGGACAAGCCAGGAGGATGATAGAAGTAAGCGAGGCTAATATAAGAAAGCTTGAATCAGAGTATTATCGGGAATCAAATATATAATAACGGATGTTACCGCGGATTGCTTGATAATACGGCATTTCTGTGATATATTTATAAAACTGTATTGGGCTCTTCTTTCATATTATTAAGGAGAAACTCATGGGAAAAAATTTAAAAGGGAAAACCTTGGATAGAGGCATTACCCAAAGGAAGGATGGTAGATATTCGGCCCGGTTCATTTCGATGAACGGGAAACGCAGGGAGAAGCATTTTAAGGACTATCAGGATGCCGGGCAATGGTTGGCAAAGTCCAGATACGAAGGATACGGCATTATATAAAATCTGTGAACGAGCTGGTATCGAGCCTTTTTGCATGCATGCACTTCGACATACATTTGCCACTCGCAGCATAGAACGTGGTGTACAACCTAAGGTCCTTCAAAGAATTCTTGGACATGCACATCTTTCAACTACGATGGACCTGTATGTTCATGTAACAGATGAATCCCTTGTACAAGGGATGGAGATTTTTGAATCGGCAGATAATCATGAAAGTTAATATATCTCAACGTATTTTAATGGCGAAATGGTGCGGAAATGGTGCGCTGACCGGGGAACACTCCCGGAAAAGCCCGAAAATACGGGAAAGAAGGTTTTAAAATGAAACTAGGAATCGTCGGGCTTCCGAATGTTGGGAAGTCAACACTTTTTAATTCACTTACAAAGGCGGGAGCCGAATCGGCAAACTATCCGTTCTGCACGATCGACCCGAACGTCGGTGTCGTTGCGGTGCCGGACGAGCGGATAAAGCTTCTGGGCGAACTGTATAATACGAAGAAAGTCACGCCGGCAACGATAGAGTTCGTTGATATCGCAGGACTCGTAAAGGGCGCTTCGAACGGTGAGGGGCTTGGGAATCAGTTCCTTGCGAATATCAGGGAAGTAGATGCGATAGTCCATGTCGTCAGGTGCTTTGAAGATACGAACGTAGTGCATGTTGACGGATCGGTAGATCCGGTCAGGGATATCGAGACGATAAACCTCGAGCTGATCTTTGCTGATATCGAAGTGCTTGAGAGACGTGTCGCAAAGCAGGGAAGAGCCGCCAACAACGATAAGAAGATAGCCCGGGAAGTTGAATTCATAAAGAAGCTGATAAAATTCCTCGAA
>JAFXVI010000027.1 GCA_017524595.1 Lachnospiraceae bacterium
ATTATCACACCTCCTATTACCTGATGTAAGATGTCGAAACAACCGAATCTCCCGGGTGCAAACAAAAAGGACACGGACTTTTGCTCGCACACTCGTATATTCTATTCGTTTGCAATACTTATGTCAAGATGTAATTATGTTTTTTATCAGTAGTTTTTATGGATTATCTTGGATTATTTTATAAAAAAACATAATTTCATGCCCGGATGTTCTTCGATAATCTTCAATAATGGCATAAATGTGCAAATAGTATAAAAAATTCGTACAGAAAAAAGGAATTAAGAAAACAACAGCGAATATATTTAGCAGTGGGGTTCATATTGGATTCCATATTCGGGTTGAAAGGGAATAATTGCCTTGACTATACGTGAAATGCTTGAACAGAGAGAAAGGGAATATTTAAGGCCGTGCGCCACATTGTCGGTTAATTCCCGTGGAAGAGAAATAGTCGAGGATGAATGCGATATACGTCCGGTTTTTCAGAGGGATCGTGACAGGATCCTTCATTCAAAGTCATTCAGGCGGCTTAAGGATAAGACACAGGTCTTTTTGACGCCTGAGGGAGATCATTACAGGACACGTCTTACACATACACTTGAAGTATCACAGAATGCCCGTACCATAGCAAAGGCATTAAGGCTTAATGAGGAGCTGGTGGAAGCAATAGCGCTTGGACATGACCTTGGGCATACGCCGTTTGGACATGCAGGAGAGAGAGCGCTTGACAGGATATGCCCGGCCGGCTTTAAGCATAATGTACAGAGCAGGAGAGTGGTTGAGATACTTGAGAAGAGCGGCAGGGGACTTAACCTTACATGGGAAGTAAGGGACGGTATATTAAATCATCAGACCAGCAGTATGCCTGCCACTCTTGAAGGGCGGGTAGTGCGCCTCTCAGATAAGATAGCCTATATCCACCATGATATGGATGACGCTATACGCGGCAGGATCCTAAGTGAAGATGATATCCCTAAGGAGATCCGTAACACTCTTGGCAATACTACTTCCGAGAGGCTTGATCATTTTATACACGATATCATAACAAACAGTCAGGACATAGACGACATCAGGATGAGTGATGAGATCGGACAGGCCATGATGGATCTAAGACGTTTCATGTTTGAGAATGTCTACCAGAATCCGAAGGCCAAGGGCGAGGAAGTCAAGGCTGAAAGGCTGGTTGAGAATCTGTACGAATACTATTACAGGAATTATTCGGAGATGCCTGATGAATATAACATGCTTATGGAGGAGCGTGGCGAGAGCAGGGAGAGGGTCGTATGTGATTATATTTCCTCCATGTCGGACCGCTTCGCCATAGCAGTTTTCAATGACTTGTATATGCCGGATTCATGGAAGGATTAGGCCCGGAAATAAATAGTTTTTAGTGTTAACTAAACATTTGTGAGGAACGAGCAAGTGTATTATCCCGATAACCTTGTCGAAGAAGTACGGGCTAGAAATGATATTGTGGATGTGATATCTTCTTATGTCCGGCTACAGAAAAAGGGCAGCAATTATTTTGGATTGTGTCCCTTTCATAATGAAAAATCAGCTTCCTTCTCTGTAAACCAGCCAAAACAGATGTATCACTGCTTCGGCTGCAATAAGAGCGGGAATGTCATTACCTTTATAATGGAATACGAGAATTACACTTTTATGGAGGCGCTTCAGCTCCTGGCGGACAGGGCAGGTGTGACTCTCCCAAAGATCGAGTATTCCAAAGAGGCTAAGGAGAGAGATAACTTAAAGGCCAGGATACTTGAAGCCTATAAGGAGGCGGGAAAGTATTATTATTACCAGCTTCGCTCCGAGGCCGGCCAAAAGGCCTATGAATACTTTAAGGACAGAGGGCTTTCGGATGAGACGATGAATAAGTTCGGTCTGGGCTTTGCGGTAACGGGCCGTAATCTAATGTACCGTTACCTTAAGTCGAAAGGCTATGATGATAATGTCCTTAAGGAAATGCATATATTCTATGTCAATGAACGGGAAGGCATGACGGATATGTTCTGGAACCGTGCTATCTTTCCGATCATGGATGTAAATCACCGCATAATTGGTTTCGGCGGGCGTGTTATGGGTAAAGGAGAGCCTAAATATCTTAATTCGCCGGAAACTATGGTATTTGACAAGGGACGTAATCTTTATGGCCTTAATATAGCAAGGACTGCCCGGAAGAACAATATCATAGTGTGTGAAGGATACATGGATGTTATAGCATTGCATCAGGCAGGATTTAATCAGGCCGTTGGTGCACTGGGAACGGCGCTCACATCAGGACATGTCAATCTGCTGAAGCGATATACAGAGAATGTGCTGCTGTGTTATGACAATGACGAAGCAGGGACGAAGGCGAATCTCAGGGCGATACCGCTGTTAAGGGGAGCAGGGCTGTCGGCCAAGGTGATAGATATGAGCCCGTATAAGGATCCGGATGAATTCATAAAGAACCTTGGGGCTGATGAGTTCGAGAACAGGATAAGAAACGCCGAGAATTCTTTCTATTATGAAGTCAGGATGCTTGAGAAAGAGCATGATATCAAGGATCCGGAGGGCAGGACCAGATTCTCAAATGATGTGGCAATGAAGCTTTTAAGATTTGAGGATTCGATAGAAAGGGATAATTATCTGGAGGCCATCTGCGCCAGATACCATATAAATACAGACAGCATGAATAAGCTCCTTGGCAGGCTTGCGGCCAAGGGTGAGGGTATACCTGAATACGAACGCCCGAAGTCCGGAATGTACAGTAAGAACAGGGAACCTGACGAGGGCAGGAAGAAGACACAGAAGCTGCTGCTGACATGGCTTAGCGATGAACCGGCGATATATCAGCTTTTAAGGAAGTATCTGTCACCGGATGACTTTACCGAGGAACTGTACAGGAAAGCAGCCGAGCTGTTGTTTGATCAGATCGAACAGGATGATGTCAATCCGGCAAGGATAATCAGCTGTTTCACTAATGAAGAGGAACAGAGCGAGGCTGGCACCCTGTTTAACACTGAGCTTCCCAAGTTTAATACGAAGCAGGAGCGCGAGAAGGCGCTTAAAGATATCCTGATAAAGGTTAAGACATACAGCTTTGATAAGAAGCGTGAGAATTCAGACCCGACCGATATAAATATGCTGAATAGCGTGATAGAAAATAAAAAAATGCTTGAAGAGCTCAGGAATTTAAAGATTGAGCTTTCAGAGTAGGAGGAGTAAATGAGCGAAAAAGACATTGAACAGATCGATGAGAATCAGCAGCAGGCGATTATTGATGAGAAGCTTAAGGTGCTGCTGAACAGGGCGAAGAAGAAGAAAAATGTCCTGGAGAGCCAGGAGATAGCGATTTTCTTTGCTGACATGGATATCCAGGAAGATCAGATGGATAAGATCACGGATTATCTTGAGCAGAATGGTGTGGATATACTCAAGATAACGGGCGACGATGATGAACCTGAGCCGGATGAAGACATGATCCTCGCTGAAGAGGAGGAGGTTGATGTCGAGAATATCGATCTTTCCGTTCCTGACGGCGTGAGCATTGAGGATCCTGTAAGGATGTACCTAAAGGAGATAGGCAAGGTTCCGCTGCTTACAGCTGAAGAAGAGATCGAGCTTGCGCAGAAGATGGAGCGAGGCGGGGAAGAAGGCGAGGAGGCCAAGAAACGTCTTGCCGAGGCCAATCTGCGCCTTGTTGTCAGCATCGCCAAAAGATATGTCGGAAGGGGAATGCTTTTCCTTGATCTTATACAGGAGGGTAATCTCGGACTTATCAAGGCTGTCGAGAAGTTCGATTACAAGAAGGGATACAAGTTCTCCACATATGCTACATGGTGGATAAGGCAGGCGATAACACGTGCTATTGCTGACCAGGCAAGGACAATACGTATTCCGGTGCACATGGTGGAGACGATCAATAAGCTCATCAGAGTCAGCCGTCAGCTGCTCCAGGAACTCGGGCGTGAGGCTACTGCTGAGGAGATCGCTGTTGAGATGGGACTGCCGGTTGAGAGGGTACGTGAGATACTTAAGATATCACAGGAACCTGTATCATTAGAGACACCTATAGGTGAGGAAGAAGATTCGCATCTGGGTGATTTTATACAGGATGATAATGTACCGGTACCTGCTGATGCGGCTGCTTTTACATTGCTTAAGGAGCAGTTGGTGGAAGTTCTAGGAACGCTCACCGACAGGGAGCAGAAGGTGTTAAGGCTCCGTTTCGGCCTTGATGACGGAAGGGCGAGGACACTTGAGGAAGTGGGTAAGGAGTTCAATGTTACCCGGGAGCGTATCCGGCAGATAGAAGCCAAGGCGTTAAGGAAGCTTCGTCACCCGAGCCGCAGCCGTAAGCTCAAAGACTACTTGGATTAACAGTGTCCATAAATAAGGTGAAAATAATGTCTCTTTCAGAACGTTTGACAGCGATCGCCAATATGGTCACTCCGGGTTTAAGAGTTGCAGACGTGGGCTGCGATCACGGCTATCTGTCCATCTATCTTATAAAGAACGGTGTGTCTGAGCATGTTATTGCCATGGATATAGGAAAAGGTCCACTTGATAGGGCAAGAGAGCATGTGAACGAAGCAGGTCTTACCGGTAAGATAGAGCTTAGGCTTTCAGACGGTCTTGAGGAGCTTAAAGAAGACGAAGCAGACTGTGTTGTAATGGCGGGTATGGGCGGTCCTCTGATGATGGATATAATGAGCAGGGGAGAGGCAATATGTGCCAAGATAAGGGAATTCATATTACAGCCGCAGTCAGAGGTCGCAATGGTGCGGCATTTTCTTGAAGATAACGGTTACAGGATAATATCCGAGGATATGGTGCTGGAGGATGACAAGTTCTATCCAATGATGAAGGTTATCCACGGAACTATGGATCTTGGTAGTGAGGCTTATTACAGGTACGGCAAGATACTCCTTCGTGAAGAAAATCCAATACTGCGTATCTTTCTTCGCAGGGAGCGTGAAATGCTTTTTAAGATCCGGGAAGAGCTGCTTGGATCCGAAAGAACAGATAAGGTATCGGAACGTCTTAAAGAAATAGCAGGGGACATAGCAATAGCAGATGAAGCGATCGCAATAAGCGACAGGTTTCATCCTGTAGAAATAGAACGTGTTATTAAATAAGATGGCAATGTATCACATGGGGGATTCGGTATGAAATGCAGTGATATCATGGATGCTCTTGAAGAACTGTCTCCCGTAAACTATGCGGAGGAATGGGACAATGTCGGGCTGATAGTTGGGCGCAGGGACAAGGAAGTCAGGAAGATATATATCGCTGTCGATCCGACGGATGAAGTGGTACAGAAGGCAGTCGAAGTGCAGGCTGATATGATAGTAACCCATCATCCACTCATTTTCAGGGCGATCAAGAAGATCAATAATGACGATTTTATCTCAAGAAGGGTTCTCAGGCTTGCAAGACATGATATAAGCTATTATGCGATGCATACGAATTTCGATGTGATGGGAATGGCCGATGAGGCAGCGGATGAGATCGGGCTTAAACGCCGCAGCGTGCTGTCGGTAACATACGAAGATGACATAGCAAAGGAAGGTTTCGGACGTGTCGGCAAACTGCCCGCGGTAATGAGCTTAAGGGAATGCGCCGAGCATGTCAAAAGATGTTTCGGTCTTAAGCATGTCAGAGTGTATGGAGATCTGGATGCTGAATTGGAAACGGCTGCTATTTGTCCCGGTTCGGGAAAGAGCATGATAAGTGATGCCATAGCTGCCAGAGCAGATGTATACATAACGGGCGATATCGAACATCATGAGGGACTTGACAGCGTAGCACAGGGGTTGATGGTCATAGATGCCGGACATTATGGAATTGAGAAGATATTCACGGATTATATCAAACAGTATCTAAAGAGAAGGTTCCCTGATCTTGCAGTATATACTCACAAAGATGCAGAACCGTTTGTGATCATATGATGGATGAGGTGTATAAATTCAAGGAGGGTAATAAATGTCTAAAAAAACAGTAAAAGTTACAGTGGGTGGAGTTACCAAAGAGTATCCTTCAGGAACGATGTATGAGACGGTTGCGGAGGATTTTAAGAAGGATTACGATGCGCCGATCATACTTGCCAGTGCCAATGGCAAGCTGCGCGAATTAAATAAAAAGATAGCGTACGACTGCACAGTTGACTTTAACACAAGGAAGGATGTGGCGGGACATAAGACTTACAGAAGAACCGCTACATTCATTCTTATAAAGGCAATAAGGGATATAGTTGGACAGGAAGCTCTTGAGAAGATCAAGGTTGAATTTTCACTGGGCAAGGGAATATATGTTAATGTCCTCGGGGATGTTAAGATAGACCAGGAGTTTCTTGATAAAGTCAAGGCCCGTATGGATGAACTTATAGAGGCTGATCTGCCGATAATCAAAGAATCATTTGATCTGGATGATGCCATAAGGCTTTTCAGGGAAGAAGGTATGCGTGACAAGGAGCGTCTGTTCAAATACCGCCGTGCTTCCAAGGTGAATGTTTACTCGCTTGACGGGTTCTATGACTATTACTATGGTTATATGTGTCCCAGAACGGGATATATTAAGCTGTATGATCTGTTCTTATATGATGAGGGTTTTGTCCTGCAGCTCTCATCCAGAAAGGATCCTTCTTCACTTCCTGAGTTCAAGCCACAGGATAAGCTGTATAAGACAATGAAAGAATCAACGCAGTGGGGGATCTCGCTGGATATAGAGACGGTAGGTGCGCTAAATGATAAGATATGTGCCGGTAAGGTAGAAGATCTTGTGCTTGTAAGCGAGGCGCTCCAGGAAGCCAAGATAGCCGAGATAGCGCAGGATATAGCGGACAGGAAGGGAGTCAAATTCATAATGATCGCGGGTCCTTCCTCGTCGGGCAAGACCAGCTTCTCGCACAGATTAAGCATTCAGCTTCGCGCCAAGGGTCTTGTTCCGCATCCTATAGCGCTTGACAATTATTTCAGGAATCGCGAAGACACGCCCAAGGATGAAAACGGGAATTATGATTTTGAGTGTCTGGGAGCAATGGATGTTGAAGGCTTCAACAATGATATGAAGAAGCTTCTTGCCGGTGAAACAGTCGAGATGCCGATATTTAATTTCAAGAAAGGGATACGTGAGTATAAGGGAGATCTTATGCATCTTAATGCAGAGGATGTACTTGTACTTGAGGGTATCCATGGTCTTAATGAGAAGATGTCATATGCGCTCCCCGCAGAGAGTAAGTATAAGATATATATCAGTGCACTTACATCGCTTAATGTTGATGAACACAACAGGATATCAACCACGGATTCAAGACTTCTGCGCCGTATGGTAAGGGATAACAGGACAAGGGGAACATCGGCTTCAGGAACGCTCGCAATGTGGCAGTCGGTACGCAGGGGCGAGGAGGAGAACATCTTCCCGTTCCAGGAATCTGCGGACGCCATGTTTAATTCGGCACTAATATATGAACTGGCAGTATTAAAACAGTTCGCCGAGCCTTTACTGTTTGCGATCGAAAAGGATGATCCTGAATATCTTGAGGCCAAGAGGCTGCTTAAATTCCTTGATTATTTCGTGAGCTTCACATGTGAGGATGTCCCGAAGAATTCACTTATGAGGGAGTTCATAGGGGGATCGATCTTTAACGTATAGTAAAAGGTTGGTATTCAAATACTTTAAATATATGCATGAGTGGGACGGACAATCGCCGGAGGCCGCTAGTCGGTGTCGGGAGGAAAGTCCGGGCTTCATAGGGCAGGATGCCGGATAACGTCCGGTGGAGGTGACTCTAAGGAAAGTGCAACAGAAATGATACCGCCTGCTTAGCAGGTAAGGGTGAAATGGTGGTGTAAGAGACCACCGCTGATACGGTAACGCATCAGGCAATGTAAACCCCATCCGAAGCAAGACCAAGCAGAGGGCTATACGGCTGCCCGTCGTGCCTTCAGGTAGGTCGCTTGAGGTGACCGGTAACGGTCATCCTAGATAGATGATTGTTCGAGACAGAACCCGGCTTACAGTCCCACTCATTTCATATGTCCTGAATACATTTCCTCACAATATTTACAACGATATATTTCTTTTTCGGGATCGGTCAGAACGAATATATGTGTGAGTTCCTGTTCGATGGAAGTGATGCAGCGGGGATTCTTGCACTTTATGACGTTCTTTATTTCTTTGGGCAGTACCAGCTTCTTCTTCTCTACGATCTCTCCATCCTTTATTACATTGACCGTGATGTTGTGGTCGATAAAACCAAGGATGTCAAGGTCGAGCATATTGATATCGCATTCGACCTTAAGTATGTCTTTCTTACCCTTTTTGCTGCTTCTTGCATTCTTGATTATAGCAACCGGGCAGTCGATCTGGTCCAGCTTAAGATCGTGATATAAAGACAAACTCTTACCGGCTGAAATATGATCGAGCACAAAGCCTTCTTCTATCCTTCCTACATTTAGCATTGTAGTGTTCCTCCTGATATATTATAAATCCATGTTGCAATTGACAATGAAATAAGCGAACCGCTGAATAGAGATTTATACTAACTCCAACAGTGTGAGTATCAGCGCCATCCTTATATACATTCCATATTGAACCTGCTTGAAATATACAGCTCTTGGATCATCATCTACCTCGACAGATATTTCATTAACCCTTGGCAGAGGGTGGAGCACCATCATATCATTGCGTGCAAGCTCCATCTTCTCCTTGGTGAGTATATAGAAATCTTTCAGTCTTACGTAGTCTTCCTCATTGAAGAAACGTTCTTTCTGAACCCTGGTCATATACAGGATATCAAGTTCAGGCATTACATTTTCGAGCCTGATGACTTCCTTATAAGGAATGTTGTTCTTATCAAGGACATCCTCCCGTATATAGTCCGGTATACGCAGTTCCTCGGGCGAAATAAAGATGAAGTTGATGCCGGGATAACGCTTCAGAGCATTAATGAGTGAATGAACGGTACGTCCAAACTTAAGGTCTCCGCATAAACCTATGGTCATGTTATCAAGCCGCCCCTTAAGGGAACGGATCGTCATAAGATCGGTAAGTGTCTGTGTCGGATGCTGATGCCCGCCGTCACCCGCATTTATCACAGGAATGGAAGATTTCGAAGCGGCTACCATGGGAGCACCTTCCTTGGGATGCCGCATTGCACATATATCGGCATAACAGGAGATGATACGGATCGTATCCGAAACGCTCTCGCCCTTGGCTGCCGATGAAGAGTCAGCCGATGCAAATCCAAGTATCTGACCTCCCAGATGGAGCATTGCTGATTCGAAGCTGAGCCTGGTTCTGGTGCTTGGTTCATAGAAGCAGGTGGCCAGTACCTTGCCGTCACAGATGTGTGCATACTTATCCCTGTTTTTCTCGATATCCTCCGCGATATCCATAAGCCTGTCAAGCTCTTCGACAGAGAAATCAAGGGGACTCATCAAATGTCTCATAATCATCCTCCGGAATTGTATTTATTGTAATGTACCATACTGTTGTATGATTTTCTACTACAAAATACAAATTTGATAAACCATGCATTTTATGGTAAATTTATTACATAGTAAGGGGTTTCTATATTTTCACTTGAAATGTCTGAAATTATAAGAATATACAGGATAAACAGGAGGTTTAACCATGGCGGAGTACAAAGAACGAAAGAGATGGCTTTTATTTGGATTACCATTCACATTCACTAAGTATACGGTTACGGAGGAGAAGCTTGTTATCAACAAGGGCTTCTTTAAATTGCAGGAAGACACATGTTATTTATATAAGGTAATAGATGTGAAGCTGGAGAGGACACTGCTTGAGAGGATGTGCGGACTGGGAACCATCGTATGTTATACAGGTGATGTTACGGATAAGGTCATAAAGCTTATACACATTAAGAACAGCAAACCGATCAATGATTTTATCCTTGATCAGTCTGAGGAGATGCGCCGCAAGAGACGCACGCTAAATACATTGAGCCTTACCCAGGGAATGAGCGACATAGATGATGCGGATCTGGATGAGTGAGCAGAACCTGTATGCAAAGTCTTACAGGATGCAATCATCAGATAAGAATCTTACCCTCCCACATTCAGATTGATGTGCGGAGGGTTTGTTTTATTTCATTATTTTGAGGTATTGTATATAAAGTTAAAAAAAATGAGCCATTATATAGTAGTATTCCGTCTTTATAGTTGAAAAATGAATTATTGCATTTAGTCCTTAACGTGACAATGATAGCGAAATGCATACAATATATGGTATAATCCGTTGTCGACATATACAATCTTCGGTGATAAAATAGTACAAAACAGAAGCATCTTACTCTAAATTATTATGTACTCTATGCCGATAAATATATAGTGTGTGGTGTTTTGTTACAAACTCATATAAATGCTGTCACATCAAGTGAATGACTTGACAACGCCAGCATATCCGTGGGATAATATACTGAATGTTTATGTTATCCTCGGGGGTATAGATGGAACAGCAGCAGGCAGGTGGTAGAAGGAAAAAGTTAAGACTTGGTGATATCCTGGTACAGCAGAATGTTGTTACTGAGGAGAAGCTGCAGGAAGCCCTCAAGAAACAGAGGGGTAGCGGCAAGAAGCTTGGCGAGATAATGGTCGAGAACAACATCACGACCGAGGAAGCCATAGGACAGGCGTTAAGCCGTCAGCTTGGATATAAGTTTATCAATATCAACGGCCTACAGATTCCTGAGAAGATAGTCAAGCTTATCAAGTCGGATATTGTTAAGAAATATACAGCGATACCGCTTGGAGTAGACGAGAAGAATCCTAATGTGCTGTTCGTGGCGATGGCCGATCCGATGGATATAAACGCCATTGATGACTTTGCTATCATCACCAACATGCAGATAGTGCCGGTGGTATCAACGCCGCGGCAGATAAGGCTCCAGATAGATAAGTATTACTCGTCGGCAGACACGAAGAAGGCAGCCGATGAATATGCCAAAGAGAGGGAGAAGCTCCTTGGCGGAGGCGAGGACGAAGAGGATTACAGCGAAGACGTCAACAATTCCCCTATCGTTATCCTCGTCAAGCAGATGATAGAGCAGGCCGTAAGGCAGAGGACTTCCGATATCCATATAGAACCTATGGAAAATCAGGTCCGCATACGTTACAGGATAGACGGCGCTTTGTATGAAAGGATGACATACAACCCGAGTCTCTTACCTGCGATAACTGCCAGGATCAAGATCATCGGCGGCATGGATATATCCGAGAAACGTAAACCGCAGGACGGACGTATCACTCAGGTTGTTGACGGACAGGAATATGATATCCGTGTTTCCGTGCTTCCTACCGTATATGGTGAGAAGACTGTTATGCGACTCACCTCCAAGACAGGACTTACGAGGGAGAAGAGTCAGCTTGGTTTCAGGCCTGACGAGCTGAAACAGTTTGACCATATACTGGCTAACCCGCACGGCATCATACTGGTAACGGGACCTACAGGAAGCGGAAAGTCAACTACGCTGTACACAGCATTAAGTGAATTAAATAAGGAAGATGTTAATATCATAACGGTTGAGGACCCCGTCGAGGCGAACATAGACGGCATCAATCAGGTGCATGTAAATGTCAAGGCTGAGCTTACATTTGCGGCAGCGCTTCGTTCGATACTGAGGCAGGACCCGGATATAATCATGATCGGTGAGATCCGAGACGGTGAGACAGCCGGAATAGCAGTGCAGGCTTCGATCACTGGTCATTTGGTTGTAAGTACGCTACATACCAACTCAACATCAGGTTCAATAGGTCGACTTATAGATATGGGAGTTGAGCCGTATCTGCTGGCAGACGCGATAGTGGGTATAATCGCACAGCGACTGGTAAGACGCCTGTGCCCGAAGTGTAAGAAGAAGATGTTGGCTACACCTGAGCAGAAGGAACTCCTCGGTGTTCCGGGCAGCAAGGAAGATGTGGTGATATACGAACAGGCCGGCTGCGATGAATGTGATCAGACAGGATTCAAGGGTCGAATAGGTGTATATGAAATAATGGAGATAACACCGAAGCTTAAACCGTATATATCGCGCAAGGCATCGGCGGAGGAGATTAAGGAAGTAGCACTATCAGAGGGTATGAATACCCTGAGAATGAGTGCAACAAAGCTCGTATTTGAAGGTATTACTTCAATTTCTGAAATGGTACGTGTATCATTTGATTCATAAATATAAAGTGGGAGGAGACAACCGTGGTTCAGCTTGAAAGTGCATTGGAACTGGCAATGAAGAGAAGGGCGAGTGACGTCCATTTCTCAGTAGGACGCCCGATCATGATAAGGGTGGATGGCACGCTGTTACAGTTAAATGACGAAGTGCTTAAGCCCAATGATATCAAGGACGCATTCACGCCAATACTTACGGATGCGCAGCGTGAGAAAGTGGAGACCCTGGGCGAGGTCGATTTTGCGTATTCACTTAAAGGAGTAGGACGTTTTCGTCTTAATGTATTTAAGCAAAGGGGCACTTATGCAGCCTCATTACGTCTCCTGCCTTTTCAGATACCTACGCCTGAGTCGCTCGGTATACCAGAGGCCGTAATTAACACGACTACCAAGAAGAGAGGGCTTGTTCTTGTTACAGGTCCTACAGGTAGTGGTAAGTCAACCACATTGGCTTCCCTGATTAATGTAATAAACAGTAAATATGCGGGACATATAATCACGCTTGAGGATCCTATCGAGTACCTGCATAAAAGTAAGAAATCAATTGTAAACCAGAGAGAGATAGGTCTTGATACCAAGGGCTATGCTTCGGCACTTAGGGCTGCCCTCCGTCAGGATCCCGATATCATCCTTGTCGGTGAGATGCGAGACCTTGATACTATAGGAACAGCTGTAACCGCAGCCGAGACTGGTCACCTTGTATTCTCGACACTGCATACTATGGGTGCAGCCAATACTATTGACCGTATCATCGACGTATTTCCGCCTCATCAACAGGGGCAGATAAGAGTACAGCTCGCATCTGTTCTTGAGTGTGTAGTATCGCAGGCACTGCTTCCCACAGAGGTCGGCGGAAGATGTGCGGCATTCGAGGTAATGGTGGCTAATTCAGCCATAAGGAACTTGATCCGTGAGGCGAAATCTTACCAGATACCATCAATGATGCAGACGAGCCGTAAAGCAGGTATGATAACCTTGGATGATTCATTATATGAACTGTTTGTACAGCGTAAGGTAAGTGCTGAGACAGCTTTAAGCTTCGCGCAGGATTACAACTACTTGTCACGTAAGATAATGACCTAAGCCATTTTCTTTGTAGAGAAGGTGTCACCGGCAGGTGACGGATTATATAATACATAAGAACAAGCAACATCAGGAGGAACAACAAGTGCCCAGTTTTGCTTATGAAGCGATAAACAGCCGTGGAACTACCGTAAAGGGAAATATTGAGGCCGATAATATTGATAAAGCTCAGGCGATGCTCAAAAGCCAGGAGCTTATTCCTGTAACAGTCAAGGAAACGAGTGCCTTAACCAAGGATATTAGTTTTGATATAGGCGGTAAGCCTGATGCCAGAGCTTATTCAATATTCTGCCGCCAGTTCGTATCAATGACGCAGGCCGGTGTATCTCTTATAGATGCTCTTAATATGCTATCGGAGCAGACTGAGAATAAGCGTTTACAGAAAGCGATACGTGAGATACAGGCAGATGTGGAGAAAGGCGAAAGCCTTACAGTATCCATGCAGAAGCAGAAGATAATGCCTCCACTGTTATGTTCTATGGTAGAGGCAGGTGAGGCATCAGGTTCACTCGATGTGGCATTTGACAGGATGGCCACGCATTTTGAGAAAGATGCAAGGATCAAGGCCATGGTCAAGAAGGCTGCCATCTATCCCATAATCGTTATCATAGTTGCGATAGCCGTTGTTATAGTAATGCTTAGGATGGTCATTCCTACATTCTCCGATATGTTTAAGGATATGGGAATGGAGCTTCCGGCAATAACCAAGGCAGTGGTAGCGCTTAGTGAATTTATAGGTGAGAAATGGTATATACTTATAGCTGTTGTTGTTTTAGCCGTAGTTGGAATCAGAGCGTTTAAGAAGTCATCTACAGGCGAGATGATGTTTGCCAAGATAGGACTTAAATTACCGTTGTTTGGTTCTCTGACAATAAAGACAGCTTCTGCCAGATTTGCAAGAACGATAAGCACTCTGCTTGCTGCCGGACTTCCATTGGTTGATGCAGTGGGCATAACAGCAGATATAATGGATAACAAGCTGATAAGAAATGCCTTAAATGCTTCAAAGGATGAGATAGTACAAGGTACTCCTCTGTCGGTTCCGCTTAAACAATGCGGGCTCTTTCCTCCGATGGTATATCAAATGACGAGAATAGGCGAGGAATCCGGTGATATTGAGGGATTGCTAGAGAAACTTGCTGATTATTATGATGAAGAAGTAGAGATGGCTACGGCATCGCTGATGGCAGCCATGGAGCCTATGATCATAATTGTTTTGGCTGCAATAGTCGGTACTTTGATTGGTGCGGTTATGGCGCCTATGGCATCTATGTATGCAGGATTGGACAACTTATAAAATTCCAGATGAATTCACCATTCGTAATAGGGGCGAATGTTGAAGATATATAAATACTATTTTAAACGAAAAGGAGATAGGAAAATGAAGAAAATGAATAACAAAGGTTTTTCACTTGTCGAGCTGATTATCGTTATTGCCATCATGGCAATCCTTATCGCTGTACTCGCACCCCAGTACATCAAGTACGTTGAGAAGTCAAGGAAGTCATCTGACCTTGATAACTATCAGAAGCTTGTTGACGCAATCCAGGTTGTATTTGCAGATGAAGATAACACAATAGGTGATGGAGCTTATACATTCAAACTTAATGCTAAGGGTTCTACAAATGTTGTTGATTCAACACTTGATCCCATGCTCAAGAATCTCGGCGTTGATGTTTCAGCGATTCATACCAAGAGTACTACTTATGGTGGTAAGTCAATAACGGCAACAAAGAGTGCGACAGGAGTTGTGATCACATGTGATGATGATGCATTGGCAGCAGAGCTTGGACTCACAACGTAAAAATTTATAGAATTAATGGAGATGTTTTATGCTTCAGTTGATAGTTTCGCATTTGTTTATATTTCTTTTAGGAATAATTTTTGGTAGCTTTTTGAATGTTTGCATTATCAGGCTGCCGATCAAAGAAACTATCGTAACAAAACCATCGCATTGTATGCAGTGTGGATACCGGCTCAAGTGGTACGATCTCGTACCACTTGTGAGCTGGATATTATTAAAGGGCAGGTGCCGTAAGTGCGGTAAACCGATCTCAAAACAGTACCCTATCATTGAAGCTGTAAACGGGATTGCCTGGGTTCTTATCTTTATCATAAGAGGTATTCAATATGATCTTGCTTATGATGGAACCAGTGTATGTTATTGCGCATTGTTTTCGGCTCTGTTAGTATTATCAATTATTGATTTTCGCACACTTGAGATACCTCTCGGGTGCAATATATTTATACTAGCCGTTGGGCTGATCCATCTATGTGTGGATTATTCCAACTGGTTGCAATATGTGATCGGCCTGACAGCGGTTAGTCTATTTCTTTATATTATTTATGTGGGAACCGGAGGACGTGGCATCGGCGGAGGTGACATCAAGCTGATGGCAGCCTGTGGTTTACTGCTTGGATGGAAGCTCAATATACTTGGATTTATCCTAGGCTGTATATTGGGTTCGGTGATACATATAATACGGATGAAGGTATCAAAACAGGATCATGTTCTTGCAATGGGTCCGTATCTGTCAATTGGTGTGATGATTGCTGCACTGTGGGGTGACAGGATAATAAATTGGTATCTGGAAATGATGTAATTACGAAAGGGTGTTGAGGTTAAGAAGCCGTTTGTTCTACGGATTCCTAACCTTGATACCCATATAGTGCATAGTGGGACAAGGTTATAGGATGGATGAAATGAGAGGACGATGGAATGAGTAAGGTACTCAGTATTGAGCTGGGCTATTCTCTGGTAAGGGTGCTGGAGATCGACTACAAAACGAAGAAGCCCAAGATTTATGCGAACTTTGAGTTCAAGACACCCGAGAATGTGTTGGAGGATGGCTTCGTAAAGCAGCCGGAGGAACTTGGCAATGCCCTGAGGGCTCAGCTTGAAAGCCACGGTTTTAAAACAAAACAGGTAGTATTTACGATATCATCTGCCAGGATAGCCAGCAGGGATACGACGCTTCCATATGTTAAGGAGAATAAGCTTGCCGAACTGGTAATGGCTTCGGCACCGGATGTATTCCCTGTAGACATAAGCAATTGCAAGATCACATATCAGATACTTGAGACACAGGACAGCGGTGACGGTAATAAGAAGTATCATGTTGCCCTGTATGCTGCTCCCAATGACCTGTTGGAGAGTTACTATACACTGTGTACTATAGCGGGTCTGCAGATAGTAGCTCTTGACTATAGTTCCAACAGCTTTGCTATTGCTACTCAGGGAATATTTGCCAGCGGAACATTCATGGCCGTTAAGGTTGATGACAGATCATCGCTTGTAAGTATCTTCAGCGACGGTAAGATAGCAATACAGCGTACCATACCTTATGGCGGGGACGCTGCGATAGAAGAGATAATCAATCTTGAAGAACAGGAGAGTGGTGACAGGGTTCCCTATGAGAAAGCATTAGGACTTCTTCAGATGCGTTCATGTATCAGAGCATCCATTGATCCTGATACACAGGATGATGAAGACGGAAATGATGAGCGTATAAAACAGTTCCGTATGAGTGTTGCCGAGACATTCACAATGTTCAACAGTTCTATAATGCGAGTTATAGATTATTATAATTCCCGTAATGCTGATGCACCTGTTGAAGCTGTGTATATAACAGGCTATGCCGAGACCTTCTTGGGACTTCCGCAGCTTATGAGCAATGAACTGGGAGTGGCTGTAGATCGCCTGAGCGACAGGAGTTCAGAAATTTTCTCAGGACTTAAAGAAGGCGGGGCATATATCAACTGTATCGGTGCGGCTATAGAGCCGATGGACTTTATTCCCGATAAGCATAATGATAAGAAGAAGAGAAGCTTGCGTAAAGCCGGAGCCGGAGCTGCCAGGATTAAGAAAGAAGGCAGTGCAGCAGTGGAACCCAATTACCTTCTTATCGGTGTGGCTGTTCTGTTAGTATGCCTGATAGCAGCAGGTGCTCTGGCAGCATTTACGTTGATGCCGTATATGGCAGAAGATAAGAAGAATAAGCAACTTACACAGCGCGAAGCAGAACTGGCACCCGTTCAGGATGTATACTGGGATAAGGTATATGCTGAAGAATACTATAATCAGGCTGCTGCGATGGATGGTCTGACAACCACTCCTAATGAGAACCTTCCCGCATTCTTCCAGGAGCTTGAAGAGAAGTTGCCGTCATCAGTTAATATGCTTTCGTTTGTTGCGGATGATACTACAGTGACGATGAATATGAATCTTGAATCCAAGGAAGCAGCGGCGTTGGTAGTTGAACAGCTGCGTACTTTCGACAGCCTTATGTCAGTGGATGCGAGAACTATTACGGAAGAGATCAATGAGCTTGGTGGTTCTGTTGTTAATATGACTGCCACATGTACATACGCACCTTATGTGCCTAAGAGTGAAGAAACTTCTCCTGAAAGCGAGGGGGAAGCGGCTTCTGAAGGAGTGGATTCTGCAAACGAAGAGGCTGGAGCCGAAGAAGAGACACCTGCAGAAGAAGAGGGACAGGAGGTGAGTGAATAATGAAATATACATTAACGAAGCGTGATATCGGAATACTTCTTGGATTTTTCGGGATAGTGATCCTCGGACTCACTTATTATTTTGTTTATATGGGTTACTCAGGCAAGACTGAGGAATTAAGGACTGCAAATGCCGGATTACAGAGCCGTGTGGATGTATTGCAGAGCATAGCTGACCAGCAGGATCAGCTCATTGCAGATACAAGGAGCTATAACGAGAAGTCGGATAAGATATTTGAGCAATATCCGGCAGGTTTTCGCGATGAGGACGGATTTATGCTTGCTGTGGATCTTCAGGCAATATCGCCGTTTGAATCCGTATCATCCGTTACTAATACTGATCCTATAGCGCTCTACAGTTTTGAAGATATAAGGGCTAAGACTGATGAACAGGTAAGAGGATATATTCCTGATCAGAATGCTGCTGCAGCGCCGGCAGATGGTGAGGAAGCTCCAACCGAAGGAGAACAACAGCCGTCTGCTCCTGCGCCTGAACCGTCTGAACCGCTTCCGGGACTTGAATGCAAGGATACTACTATTAACTGTACCTGTGATTATCCTTCATTTAAGAATGCGGTTGCTTATCTGATCGACAAGAATGAGAAGCATAGCATACAGATACAGGCTGTATATGATATAACTTCTGGTATTATTGCCAGTGCATATACAATAAGATCACCGTATGTTATCAATACTGACAAGGTATATACCGAGCCTGAAGTACCTTTCATAGTACAGGGTACGGACAATATCTTCGGAACCATATCGCTTCATGACAGCCGAAAGGTAACATATGCTACTACAAGGGCTGCTGAAGCTGAAGCGGAGATGACTGAGTCAGCTTCTGGAGCTGCGGAAGCATCTGAATAAGAAATAAAAGCCGGGGAAGGAGGAACCATGATGAAGAACGAAAGGAAGCGTGTGGACAACAGGGGCTTGAGTTTGGTCGAGCTGCTTATTGCCATAGTGATCCTTGCTGTCATTGTGGCTCCTTTATTACATGCATTCGTAATGTCCGCCAAGGTAAATGCGAAGTCCAAGAAGGAACTTCGAGAAACAGCGGTTGCACAGGATATGATGGAAGGTCTTAAGGCATATTCGGTAGAGGATCTTGCATATCAGTTCAATTATCCAAACGGTGGACTTAAGGAATATTCTTTGAGCTTCAATATTGTCGATCCTTCTATCATTAAGAACGGAGTTTCAGGGCTGTCAGCTAATGTTCTGGAGCTTACAAACGTTGGAAATGTATTCAAGGATGATGATTCTGATAAGAGCGTGAATAATTATACTGCTGCTGACCGCATGGATATGAGCGTTGATCACTCATTTAAGCCAAGGGAAACAGACGGGAAATATTATTTTGCAATTAAGAATATGAATCTTACAGACACCAATGTGTCCGGAAATGAATATATGGAAAATAGTTATGTTGATGTGCTTATTGTTGCGGACGCGACAGGATTCAGGGATCCTGTGGGGGCAGCAACGCATGCGGCGGATAAGCATAACAGCAAGGATCTTATAGATATTCCAATGATGAATTCCTATATAGATGCTTTTTATGTTGAGGACAGCTATACCACCACTAATAACGTGGCGGCGCAGTTCTTTAAGAATAAATACTATGCCTCTGATGCGACGGTATCGGTTAACAATATAGTTCCCAAGATGAAGAAATCCATAACAATTGAGACGAAGAAGACAGCCGGTACAGCAAAAGACGGTAAGGATCGTTATGAGGTAAATGTTTCTACTGAATATAAACTAAGGGATGCAACGAGCCCCGGTGGTTTTAAATCGGAGAAATACAGGAGCAATGCAACGGCCTTTGATAATATTTCAACAGGTGAAGTACTACAGAATATATATCTATTCTATCAGCCCGTATATCATCCCAGTGCAGATTACAGTATTCTTAAGGATGAGATAATTTATAAGGCAGCAACGGGAGTAAACATTGACTGGTATGTAGTCAAGCAGGGTTCATTGTCAGTAATGGCGGCAGATGAAGAGAATTATAAGTGTAAGTTAAAGGTCGTTGGTGATGCATCTACAGTTGGATCCATAAGGACTAATCTTAACTTTAATGCAGTGACTAACACTCCGATAACAGGCAGTACGGAATATGATCCTGGCACGCTTTCGACAAAGATCAAGGAGCTGTTCGGTGATGTTAAGGAAGACAGATTGTATGATTGTACCGTATATCTGTTTGAGAAAGGCACAATAGATGATTGGGTAAATAACAGTACCAATGATCGTACTGATGCTAAGCTTAAGGATGAGGCGCTGACCGTGATCAAGGGAAATATGAAATAGTATGTGGGGGCATTGTTGTTTATGCGAAGGCTGATTAGATCTTTTAAAAACAATAATAAAGGTTCTGCTATTGTTGTTGTTATAATCGCATTAGCTTTTGTCGGTATCCTTGCGGTTACCGCGATGTGGCTGTCTATGTCTAATTACAGGATGAAGGCCACCGATAAAGGAATCAAAGGTAACTTTTATACAGCAGAGACTGTTTTTGAGCAGATAGTAGCAGGATTACAGGGCGAGTCCTCCGAAGCCGCAGCCGTTGCATATCGTAAAGTGCTTCAGAACTATGTGTCAGCTAGTGGTGATGAAGAGAGATATTCGCGCTTTGTCAAGTTTTATAAGGAAGAACTTATAAACAGACTTCATGATACTACATTGGGAGCAACGGCAAGATATGATAAGACACGCATAAGGAGTTATCTTGATCCGGTTCTGCAGACAAGACTTGATCCAACCAGTCCGGCTGATGGAAACAAATTTGAAATGACGGGCGTTATGGAAATGTCCGCCGATAATTATGATTTTATTACACTTAAGGGTTTTAAGCTGGAATTTACTGATGATAACGGTTATTATTCCGTGATAGAGACTGACATAATGATAACAGCACCCAAAGTGTCATTTACCATGTCTTCATCAATGCCGGAAGTGTTCAAGTACGCCATCATTGCTGACACAGGACTTGAAAAGACTGTTGGTACGGTAACAAATATAAACGGTAATATCTACATAGGCGAAGAGGGCATGAATTTGGCTCAGGGTTCGATTAATATAGATAATGCTGATTATGTCATTTCCATGGGACCGGTCAAGGTAACGGATAGTAGCGCATCGCTTAAAATAGGGCATACTGACAGTGATGTCAATACGCAGTTCTGGGCGCAGGATATAGATATCAGCAGTAGCAACAGACGCACTATGACCGGAGGAGAAATAGATATAGATGCGGATACTTATGTTGCAGATGATCTTACGCTTGAAGCTCCGGGCTGTAATGTTAAGCTTGTCGGGACATACAGAGGTTACGGCAATTCGACCACGAATGCTGCTAAGAGCAGTGCTGTCATGGTTAACAGTCTGAACAGTAATATTGATATGTCAGGGTTAAGCGATCTTACCCTTGCGGGATATTCGTTCATAAGCCTGTCATCATATTATCGCGATCCGGCGACCAGAAAGCTTTTTGATGAAATTTCAACTGGACAGGTGTCGGCTAACGATATCGGAATGGGCGAATCCATAGCAGTTAAGAGTGATCAGGTTGCTTTCCTTATTCCCGAAGAATGTTTGTGGGTTCTGCCCGGTAAACAGACGACATCATGTTCACGTAATCCGGTTGACTATAATGACATTGTTCTGCTTTTTGATGAAAAGCTCGGTAATCATGAAGCGGCGACTATAGCTGCCAAGGTAACCAGTGGAGAGAGTGGACAGAGTGGCAAGGAATTGTATCAGGTCATGCTTGATAAGGAACTAGAGAATGGTGAAACGCTAAGGTCATATGTTAATTCTACTGCTGATATTACGCGCGTTTATTCAGCCTATGGCACAGGTGGAAGGCTTGTCTATTATTATATGAAGATGTCGCCTGAGAAAGCCAGAAAGTTCATACAGGATTATTATGGAAATGATCCCAAGAAGATGAAAGAGTATTTTGATGTTTATACTAATGGGGTTGGACTTCCCGGAAATATAACTTCATCGGGTGCATTTGTGGCTGACAGCATAGGAGGTACAGCTGTATCAGATAATAATGTGATACATCCCAATACTGTGCTTACAGCAGAGCAAAACCAAGCCTTGACAGACTCCATTACTTCATACAAGGCGATCATATCGTCACTGACAGAAAAACTCATGGAGGGTGGATATACAAATAATACTATAGATACGGCTACTCCACAGTCACATGTATTTGAGAATGTCATTAATGAGGCTGGATTGACCAATGGAGTGAATTTCCTGCTGGGTGGAACGGATAATAACAAAACTGAAAAGTTCACCCTTGATGACGGATATTACGCCGTTGTTACTAATAAGGACAATTATGTGCATGATGACAGTTCTGATAAGTGTCGTCTTATTATTGCGACAAAGGATGTTGAGATAAAGAAGGATTTTACGGGCGTTGTCTTTGCCAAAGGCAAAGTTAAGATAAGTGCAGGATGCAATATCAACAGTGTCGAGAAGGTTGCTACCGGATCAAATGCAAAGTCTGAGCTTGTCAGAGTGTTGCAATGCAAGTTAGGACATGGAGGACCGACCAAGGAGAACCTTACGCCGCTTGATATGTTCATTGACGGCTCCAGTTATGTACTTGCAGGAACCCAGATAACACCAAGGGATGATGCGGGGACTGTTTCGGACAAGGTGGACATTTTAGATACCGTTAACTATAAGAACTGGATCAAAAAGTAAGAATATTAGGATGAAGGTATGAGAAACGATAACAAAGGTTTTTCACTTATAGAACTTATTATCATCATTGCAATAATGAGCATTGTTTTAACAATGCTTGTTGCTAACCTCGGTTATGCCAATAGTTCGGCTGCAAAAGGATGTGCCAACTCGTTGAAGACAGCTATAGGACAGACGCGCATCAAGACAATGGGTAAAAAGGAAACTTATCTTTATGTTTATAAAGACGGTAAGGGTTACAGCATGAAGACGATAAGCAAGGGCTCAAAAACGGGAGATCCCATCACCGTGGAGGCGACTGAGCAGCTTGCCAAAAGTAAGGTCAGCATTAAATATTCATTCAAGAAAGCTGACGGTAGCATGACTACTCCGGTAGAATTGGATTCTTCAAATGATATACTTATCGGTTTTAACAGGGAAAACGGTAAACTGGACATGTCATCATCTTCTATAACATTTGAAGGTATGACAAAGAATGTTACGTCTACTTCAAATGAGACGGGGATAGTATTTAATGTTCAGTCCGGCAATTTTATTTATGATATTACAATATATGGAGCCACCGGTAAAGTGGAGATGGCGAGGAGATAGAAAGGAGTCTTGGTATGAAGAGGTTATTGGGAGTTAAAAAGACAATAAATAACAACGGCTTTTCATTAGTGGAACTGCTGATAGCAATCGCAATTGCCAGTATAGTCGGTGCATCTGTATTCGGCTTTATGACTGTAGGTGCCAAGACTTTCGGCAGTGAGAGTACGGATGTGCATCTTCAGAATGAAGCCCAGCTTGCCTTCAATCAAATACAGGATCTGATGATTGATACGGTAGTAGGAATAGACTATGTATATGTTGCTGATGATTTCAGTGATGATTCTCATAAAATAACGACCGACGCCGAACTTCCTGCCACGATCAAAGGCAAGAAGCTGATAATGTATAATACATCAGGCTCGGGCCGAAATATATATGAAATTGTGTGGAAGGCAGATGACCAGAAGCTTTATTATAATGAATATACCGTGGCGGTTGATGATGTTTCGGGAACTGTTAGCAAGGGTTCGCATATTGGCGAGACAGATGCATTGATGGCGGAATACGTTACCGGTTTTTCGGCCGATCTAAGCCTCGTTGAGAGCAAACGCGTAGCTCGTATTGAGATTTCATATGAGAAGGATGGCAGGCCGTATATATCAAGCCATAATATAACATTACGTAATAAGATAGTTTCTGGAAATAAGGTTCCTCAGTTCATGATAAGCGAGAATATTGTCCATCTGTCTGCATCAATTAATGGCCCTGAAGAGATATTTGTTGAGCCCGGTGATGTATGTATGCTGAACAGCAGTTATTCGATAATCGATGATACAGGAGCCATAACCAGTGCTACTAAGAACTGGTATCTGGATTCATCCACGGTTGATATTAATACCCAGTTATCTACAGATGGTCAGTTGAAGGTTTCAAATGCACAGAAGGATGATTTTACTATAACGGTAAAATCGGGGGATGGACTTGCGACCAAGGATGTGGATGTCCGTATTATACGTATCACAACGATAGACGGGATATCATGGGAGCACACAGGCTCTATCGGAAAGGGTGAGATAGCTGGCGGAACAACACCTACGGCAGATGATCTTATAGCAGGTGAGAAATTCAAGCTTACAGTGACAGGAATGTCAGGTACTAACCTTGATGAGACCTCATTTAATGGACATACGGTAGAGAGGAAAGTTGTATTTATTAAAACCAAAGGCTCTGATCTTTTTAAGATAACTTCTCAGGATGGAACCTCCTGCGAATGTGAGATGAGTTCATCTCTTAATTCAAACACCAATACTTCAAATACAAGCTCCAACCCGGATGAGATAATTCAGTGGACAGAGAACAATGGGGCCGGAACGATATCATATAAGACTACGGATATACAGGTGACTGCGGTCTCGTTGTATTCAATGGGCGGTCGAGGCTATACCGGATTGGCTGACCCGGATATCTCCTCATCGGATTTTGATTATACAGCGGCTTCTTCATTACCTACGTCAGTCGGTGCAGCATCTTATGTATCGGCAAACAGATACTATGAAAGCGGAGCAGTAAAACCGGTTGCAGAGCATTGGAACGGTCAAGCTTATGCCACCCTTGGGAACTTCAATATAGGTGCTAATGACTGGCAGAGGGGCCAGCATTATCCTGTTTCAGTTCTCGACAAGAACGGAAATGCTGCAAGTACTACTACGAATATAATACAGCTAAGTGATGGTAAAACAATAAATTGGAATGATTTCTATGGGGTCATTGATATCAAGCTGACTGAATATAACCACAAAGCTGATGGGACGATAAAGGAGACAGTAACGAACCACTATTGTCCTAACAACCTTACGAAGGGAGAGGGAACGCATTGGGGTATTAACTGTCCTGCCGATTACAGCGCCAATTCAGATTTTGTATATGAAGTAGTAGCATATCTGTTCCCTGTAGCGAGCAACGATTGGAGACATCATAATACTTATGTTTTTGGTCAGCTTCAGGGGCTTAAAGAGGAGGATCTTAAAGATGCGAAATATATCAGTAATACCTGTACTGTAAGGTTCGACCGTTTGATACTTGCATTTGAGAGAAAAAGTGAAAATGACAGTAATGTTGTTGTTTCAGGTTCAAAGAATGAACATGCAGCATTGTATGTAAAGGAATATGGTAAAGAATACAGGTACAAAGATGATAGTAACAATGAGATAATGTATAATTTTGGCCTACAGTTTACATATTCACCTCAGTTTAAGAATAATGACAATCCATTTAACGGTACGGACAAATGGTACTATTTCAAGCCTAATGCCGACGGCTCATGGGATTTTACAAATAAAAATAATCTGGGGACTATAAGTAATGTTAATCCTAAGGGAAGTGTTGCCAATGGTCAGATCAATTTCTCTAACCTTAAGCTCAATGATTTCTATAATGACACTGCATGCAAGTATGGTCATTTGAGACTGGTTCCAAAATACAAGACAAACGGAAGTGATGGCAGGCCGAACAGAGACGAATGGCTGTTTGATAACTATGTTGACGTATATATATGGAATATCAAGATTCCGAAGATTAATAATATACTCGATGCGCAGGTATCATACTTCCCGGTTCCTGCTGATATTTCCGTTGCAAATGAGAAGGACAGAAGAAAAGAATACGAGAAGAAGTACAAAGGAGATAATATAGGATGGACAGGCGCTCTTATCACAAACGGAGATAAGAAGACCACAAGCATTTTCTATACTCTTACGCCTATTGGAGAGGCCGATGCGGATAAGCCGAGCTATAAGCTTACGCTTAAATATATAAATCCGGATAAACCTACTGAATACAAGGAGTTGGCATCCTATGAATGCAGCTTTGACGGACGTGAATGGAAGAAGAAATAAAGTGTTGATGCTTATTCTGAATTAAAGGGAGAGGATGATCTTGGATATGCATAGAAAAGAAGAATCCAACAGAATAAAGGTTAAGAGGCGTATAAGCGGTATCATGGTTGCTGTGCTTCTGATAACGGGCATTGGAGCTACTACATATTTCAATACACGTGAAGTGCAAGCCAAGGATACGCTTGAAAGCATAAGACAGGTCGTGGGAGAGATAAATACTCAGAATCCATTTAGGATCCTTGAGATCGTTCCGGATACAGTAAGCTTCAATGTATCAATAAATAACTGCTATGATGAACCGGTTACCGTATCAGGTGATCAGATAATGGGCTTTATGGGGTATTATGTTAAGGAATATGAGCCCATAAGGCAGGACATGAGAAGCATGCTTAATGATACTGAAGTGGATGGTGAGTATGTTTATTCTTCGTTGAGTGATTCTAATCTCAGATATAATATGTTTAGTGCATTGGCCACACCTCTTGTTTCGGCAGACACTGCTATTGCTTATGACAATGGTGGCGGCATTGACGCCAAACCGTTGTACATAGGCACAGATGATGGATATGATGAGATACGTCAGGGAGAAAGCATCAGTGCTAATGGAACCGCATTGTCAGAAGCAGAGTTCCAGGAATATGTCTATAATAATGGATATGAAAGAATAGAGCGGGATTACAGAGGATACAGGGGAGACCGGGTAGAATATGTTGATACGGCCATGGGTGTTATGTCCCGTGAATATGAGATCAACGGCAACTATTTAAGAAAGCTTGTTGTTTCTGATAATAATGCGGCGACCTCGTTTCTGAATAAGTATATTGATGGAATAACTGAAGATGAAGAAGGATTTTCCCTGATAAGAAAGGGAGATGATGAAACTATTATTGTTGGTGCAATTGATAATAATTTCTGTTATCTGTCATTTGACGAAGCGTTGGAAAATACATCTTCTGAATTGATCATTTCAGCTTCGGAAAACAGGACAAACGGGATTTTTGATCCTAATCTCAAGTATGTTGTGGGAAGTGATACTGCCCCCAATGTATATGCGACTTTCAGATATGATAAAGATCTTACTTCCGGGTATTATGCGACGGTGATAGAAGAAATCACAGAAGCTCCGTCAGCTGACAGGATAGCTACAGATTACTATGTACCGTTATATACTTTGAATGATGAAGGCATATATGTTTATGCCGGTGATTTTGGAGATGTCTTTTCTGCAACCAGCGTTA
>JAFXVI010000028.1 GCA_017524595.1 Lachnospiraceae bacterium
TACATTCGTCAGCAAAAATACATAGAGTCTCATCAACTTATAGTTACATCTAAGCGACAACTTGTTGTGCATATACTATTCTAAGATCGGCTACTCTTATAAGCCGTTGAACCTTCGCATTATTCCGGGCAGTGTACTGTTCATTGACGATCATGGCGAACCGCTCATCAAAGTCAAGATCAGCAATCGCCGGCAGTTCCTGTTGCCGCTGGTACTCAAGCTTCATGACATTGAGCCGCAGTTCAGCGAGCTGTTCGTTTGTCTGATAATTCACGATAGGGTACCTCCTTCTCATTCCCATTCTCCGACACGGAGATTTTCATGGTATGGAGTTGGAGTGTCCGCATCGGAACTGTTAACGGTTGCAGGCTGAGAATCCTGGCCATTTTTCAGGATGTTCTTCAGCGTTGTATATGATACAGAGTTAAGGGCGATAGCTTTTCTACAGGCTAACTCCACTCTGTAATCACCATAGGTCCTTGAAAAACCAATAACGCCCATGCAGGACCGTCTCCGAGCGTTGTAACGAAGAAATGGGCCTCATGAACCTCGCCGGTATCATAATCCGTGACACACGGAAGTTTATCGCCGATCCAGTCGATGAAAAGCTCTTTACCAGGCTCACGCTCCTGAGGAAGAACTACATTGTGCCCGTTGGCATTCTTCCAATCGGCGTATTTGGCACAAAACCGACTGTAGCTGTATCCGTCCGGATGTAACGGACGATAATCATTCTCCCAGATGTACTGGAGATTGATCTTACGGCTCGATTGCAGTCTTGCATGGATCTGGTCCCAAGGCGGTTCTTCTTTGACCTGTTTGGGGCCAAAAGACTCAGGATAGACAAGTTCATTGATCTTATCCTGTGTCATTAAGCTTGCTGCTTCGTAGGTAAGGCCACATGCTTTACACCTGGACAGTATGTCGCCTACCGTTGTCTTGGAACATCCGACGCTTTGCGCAATATCGCGGTAAGTGAAAAGATTCATCTCTTTGAGACGAAGGATTTCCGTGATCTTCATAAAGTCTAAGCACCTCATAATGGTTCCTCCTAAGAATGTGATAATCACATCTTAGAAAGGATTGTTATAAGATGCCAGCCTTGTCCGGATAATTCAGGAATCTTGTCCGAATAATTCAAGAATCCTGTCCGGATAACTCAAGAATCTTGTCCGCGTATTATAGGAATACTGTCCGGGTGTTACAAGAATCATCAAAAAATACAGACATCAGAAGTTTATCTTTACCGCTTACTATTCATAATAATCAGACTGATCCCGATTATGCAAGCAATCGGGATCAGATATCAATAGTATTTTATTATTCTGCATAGAAAAAATTCATTGCTCCTCCAGTAACTACCCCACCATTTTTTACTATAAGTGTAGCTGCATTCGATGTCACTATCTGCCCATACTTATCCGTTATCACACACCTGAGTTTATATCCATTCCTTGTCCCCTTAACCGGCACCCTAAGGCTGTTAGTCTTATAACCTGCCCATGATGTAAGATCAGCATACGTCTCTCCATCATCCTTGCTACATTGCCACTGATATCTCAACTTTTCCCCTGTTGCCTCTACTGTGAACTGCACGGTGCTTCCTACTATCCCGCTTGCATCTACAGGCTGCTTCGTGATCTTCGGCACTTCCGGCTGTGTGCTTGGATCAAAATCCGTATCGTTCAGTGTTATGATACTTAAATTATCAGCGTAAAGATTCAGGATCTCTGGATAATAAGTATAGTTTATGTCTTTTGCGGGATAATATCTCCCGCCACTTGCATCAATCCTGCTACGCGTGATGACATAACCAGAAGACACCGAACCCGACTTGTAGCCCTTCATAAAAAGGCCTGTATGTCCTTTGGGAAATTCATCTATATTATCACAGTTTGTCACATCTGTAAGATAATTCTTTCCATTAAACTTCACGATGTTCCATCTGTGCCCTCCACCATCCATTTTTCCGTTCACACAGATAACATCCACATCATTTTGGAACTTACTGAGATCACACAGATACTGGAATGCCTTGGCATAGCCTTCACATACAACGTTAGTACTGCTGTCACCGTCAAACACATAGATAAGCTCCCACGGATCGCTTCCCATAGCCGACACGCCGCTACTGGCAGCAGCATAGTTATATTCGACCATACTGCATATCTTCTCTTTAAATGCAAGCAGCTTATCATAATCTCCCAGATTGGAATACTCGGCGGCGATTGTCTTTGCATTTTCCACGGCTGCTTTGGTCGCTCCGGTCTTATTTATGTCAGCCGTTTTTTCGTCTTTACCTGCATACGACTTTGACACTGAGAGATATACACGGCAGTTCAGGATTCTCATATATCCATCCTGTGTTCCTGTTGTTGATGATGTCTTCTTTACTGATGAACCCGATCTTGGCCCATACGAATACTGACTTATTCCTATTGCATATGTCCGGCCAAACCAATACAGCCATTCGGGGTGGTCTGCACATAATGCATCAAGTATTTTTTTGGGATTTATGTTTTTCTGAGCCATCAGATCATCTAGCGCCTGATCACATTTTGTTTGATTTGGTGTTTTTTCCCACTCATCACCAACAAGTGTACAATCAAGCATATCAGCAACTTCTATATTAGGCAGGCCTTCAAGACCCACATCGGACAACGAGATAGTGATATCCGTATTGCTCGTTTCACCATTTGCCACAGCTTTCATCAGTTCGATGGCCCTGTTATAAAACTTAAGTTCTGTGTCACTTAAATGTGTGTAAGCTGTCCCGCCTTTTACACGGATAGGGACTGTGGTATCTTCAAAGTAATCGACTCCGAATACTCTGTCTGCATACATCGCAAACAGATCATCTTCATCCGCAAGATGGGTTGTCAGCACTTCTTCATCAGCAGTTTCCACTACCGCTTCACCCGAAACGGTATCCAGTATTTCATTATCCTTAGACTCAGTTACGGATACATCCAAAGAGCCGGTCCCTGATGTGGCTACAGGTTGAACCTCGGATTGTGTTTCGGATAGTATTTCACCCGCCCCTTCATCTCCATTCTGTTCAAAGACTATATCTCCGGACACTATATCAGTATCTGAGATGTCGTCTGCGCCGGAAAAAACATCTCCCGAAGCTTCTATCACATGCTCTTCAATGACCAGTTCATCCGCAATGACCGGTGTTACTGATTGTATTACAAGAGCGAATGACAGTAACATACCAAAAAGTAAATTCGCACATTTCTTCATGATACATAATCACCTCCAAGAATTTATATCTATCATTATAGAATCTCCAAATGCTACATTAGATAATAGTATAATAAATTATAAGTGCTATCCTAAAGTCCCGTCATTTTATACCAAGGGTTAGCTTGGAGCAGGCACATTCATAAGCTCATATAGCTTACGCTGCTTATTTGTTATTTCTGACAGATGATGAGCCCTGCCGGGTTGCTGATAATACTCAATAGTATCGAGTTCATCTAACAA